>CAKZUK010000186.1 GCA_937921775.1 uncultured Saprospiraceae bacterium | reverse complement strand
CTCATCTTAATAGCTAAGGCTATTAGATTCCGGGCGTTCCTCGGTTTTTCTCAAAAGCCCTACTTGGTTCCTATACAAAATCTCTATGCATAATCTCTATTGGAACTTGATTTTGAATGAATCGTAAATTCATCCTCGCATTCTAATTTCCGATATCAAGCATTTAGCTAAAGTACGCTTCGTTTAGCATTAGCTAAATAAGCTTGGCTTGCTAAGAGAGCAGCAATGAACTTAATTTCGTTGCTACTAAAACTTAAATATCAAACCTAAACTTGGTAATATCGGTAATTGATCTCTACGCTCGTAAGCTACACGATCGAAGAAAAAGATATTTTTTCTATTGTAAACGTTGGTTACACTTGCAACCGTTTCAAGGCTCATTGTCTTAGAGAACTTGATGGTATTTTTCAAAGAGAAGTCAAGACGGTGGTAGTATGGTAAACGACCTCCGTTTCGGGTATCAGAGTAAATCGTTTCAAGTCTTGGCTGGTCAGTAGTATACTCGCTGTTTAGACCGCCAAAGTAATCATGTCGTCCAAAAAATCCCTGAGTTAGCGTAAAAGGGAAACCAGATCCCATATTCCAGCGCGCTCCGAATTCCCAATTTTTCTTTTCACCAAAAGTGTAGGTTCCTAGAAAGTTGACATTGTGTCGGCGATCAAAAATGGTCGGATAAGTTTGTTCTCCGTCAAATCGATTTACATAACCAACCGAGTAAGTCAACCAAAGATAAAGTTGACGAGCTTGATATTTTACTAAAAAGTCAAGTCCGTATGCATCACCAGTTTCTTTACTGTAGTTTGAATCTTCTGCGTCTAGCTTGTTTCTGTTGATGTTAAGTAGCTGAGTGAATTTCTTATAGTATGGTTCTACATTTAATTCGATCTTATCCGTTATATCAAATTCAAAACCTGCAACACCGTGGATGGCACGTTGTAATTTATCAGCTGTTGCTTCTCCTGTTCCTGGTACATTCGGGTCTCTGGTGCCTGGCTCAAAAATAGTTTCTTCTGGTCCAGCCAAAAATCCAACGAACAGATTAACTACATCTTCTTCGTTGACAGTACTTAACAAATTCTGCGTATAGACCCCTGCACCCATTTTAAAGCGTATCCTGTCCGTTATGTTGTATTTAAGCCCTAGTCTCGGCTCAAGAGAGAAACGCGACTGAGAGGCGTAATAGATGCCTCTAAAGCTAGGTTCTATAACTAAGTTTTGCATTTTGATCTTATACTTCATGTATCCAGACAATTCAGTTGTGAAATCACGTTGTTCGAAATCAAAACCAAAAACATTTTTAAATTTAAAATTGGTATTGAATCCATTAAATTCAAAACCATATTTCAATTCATTGTCTTTATGAAAATAAGTAAAATTAAAGTCAACGTTGTAAGTTGTAATGCTACTACTACGTGGATCAGAATCAACTTCGTTAAGAGAAATATCATAGTTAGAAAAAGCAGCTGTTCCACCAATCAATAAAGTTGAAGAAGGCGGTACCAAAGTAAAGTTGGCGCCCATTCCAAAGTTGTCCCAATTGAAGCGAGCTACGTCTTGAAAGTTCACATCATCATTGAAGTTGAAACCAAATAAACTTAATTTACTACCATTGGGAGCGACGAAAGATACTTTGCCATAAATATCTTGAAAATTATAAGGCAAGCCAGCAGAGTCTGCATAGCTATATATTTTCTTTGAAGTTTGTTCGAGGTAAGAATACTTTCCGGTTAACATGAATGAGATAGAGCCACCGTCATCGTTCAAACGCTTTAGCGGTCCTTCAAACATAAATTTTGAAATGAAAGGATTTGCCGAAACCAAACCACCCAGCTTCTTTTTATTACCATCACGAGTAGTTATGTCTACGATGGCAGAAGTCGCCCCTCCATATTCTGCGTTGAATCCTCCTGTGAGAACGTCTACACTTTTGATGGCTTCCGTTTCAAAAACAGAAAAGAAGCCGATAGAGTGAAATGGGTTATAAATTCGCATACCATCTAGCATAATCTTGTTCTGAATGGGCGATCCTCCACGTATGTAGATTTGTCCTCCCTGATCTCCAGTCACAATCACACCGGGTATGACCGTCAAGTATTGCGCAATATCAGCTTCACCTCCAATAGTGGGTAATGCTTTGATTTGCTGAGGAGTTACTCGAACGGTAGAAATTTGAACTTCCTTTTTTGCGGCTTCCCGCTTACCTGAAATATCAATCGTCTGTAATTCGATACCAGAAGGAGTAAGAAAGAGTTTCTCGTATCTGATCGATCCTTTTCTAACGATTACTTCTACTGAAGTGCTATCATAACCAAGGTAACTAGCTGCAAGTGTATAGCTTCCTTCTGGAACATTCGAAATGGAGAAGAAGCCATCAATATTGGTATTACCACCAAGACTGGTACCTTCCAAATAGACGTTACCAAACATAATTGGGTCTCCAGATTCTTTGTCGTAAACATTTCCTCTAACTGTCCCTTTTTGCGCAACAGCGCCTCCAATCAGGCCGAAAATAAGGCCTAACATCAATAGTAATTTTTTACTCATGAACTTAAAATTCAGTAATTAGTTATTGTTCTTTGGCAAAATTTGTGTTTTAAAAGAAAACTCATCATATCATCGCTATTCATATAACTTAATGGTCTATTTCCCTTTCCTACACAAAGAGTCAAAGAAACTTAATTGAAAAGAACACAAATATAATTCTTTAAGATGAAGTCCCTTCATTTAAATTTGTCATTCTTAAAACAAATCATCATTGATCTGAGCTAATAAATCTAAATTATCGCTAGGGTGATTTACTTGACTTAATAAATTATAAAGACTTAATACTTTGAAAAGTATCTTCATTTCATTCTGTTTCTTTATTCTTCTAGTTTCCTGCGGAGCTGACAAGGAGGTAGCAGATCATACTGTCCCTATATCAAATTCAAATAATGCAAATACTTTAAGTATTGACTTACTTATTTTTAAATCCGAAAAGGAGTTAGATGTTTGGCAAAAAGCGGGTAATGGGCAGATGAATCAGGTCGGGAGTATTCAGCTTAGTAAGCGTCTGAATTGGCCAATAGGCTTGTTTGACTGGAGTATTGAAGATGAATCAAGCATCCATTTAGTATTCCCATCCTCATTTTATCGTAAAAAGCTTAAGATCGAAGCGATTTCTAATAAAAGAGATTCCTACCATACTGAGCTCAATGAGGCCTTATCAGAAAAAGAGCTTAACTATTTACTTTCCCTATTGGGAAACGGATCTCTGGGCAAACTTCTCATTTTACCCAATAAACCTGATAAAAACGGGTATTTGAAGCCTCAATTGCATGGACCACATTGGTCAGCAGAGCTGTATGCCTTGCTTGAACTCGAATTAAAAAATTATCCAACATGGCAATCGAAAAACCAATAGTAGTTGTTCTAGATGGCTACACCCTCAATCCTGGAGATTTGAGCTGGGAGCCAATATCTAAGCTGGCTCAAAGTAGAATATATGAATATACTGCTGAGCATGAAATCATTAGTCGAGCCCGAGATGCAAAGGTAATTATGGCCAATAAGACTATTCTGGATGCTAAAACGATAGACTCACTACCCCATTTGCAATGTATTTGTGTATTGGCTACTGGTTACAATAATATCGATCTCGCTGCTGCAAATAAAAGAAGCATTCCTGTTTGTAATATAAGTGGATATGGTACTCCAGCTGTCGCGCAACATGTCTTTGCATTACTACTAGAGTTGACCAATCAGGTTAGTTTACATCATCAAAGTGTTTTGAATGGGAAATGGACTAAATCAAGAGATTTCTCCTATACCGAGCAGCCAATCATTGAACTACAGGATAAAACAATGGGTATTTATGGCTTGGGGAAAATAGGAAGAGCTACAGCCAACATTGCCAAAGCCTTTGGAATGCGAGTGATTACAAGCAGTAAAAGTAAGCCGGATATAGAAACTGCCTTTATTGAACGAGTAGATTTGGATACGCTTTTCGCGAAAAGCGATGTCATTAGCCTTCATGCAAATCTAAATAAACAAAATGCAGGACTGGTTAATACGAAGCTGCTGACAAGAATGAAAGCAACTGCCTACTTGATCAATACAGGCCGAGGAGGATTAATTGTTGAATCAGATCTGAAATACGCATTAGAAAACAATCAAATTGCTGGAGCTGGCTTGGATGTTTTGTCTGTTGAACCTCCTGTGGATTCGAATATACTGATTGGAGTAAAGAACTGTATCATTACACCCCATATGGCTTGGTCTAGTCGTGCTGCCCGTAAGCGTTTGATGAATATCGCTTCAGCTAATCTAAAGGCATTTCTTGATGGTTTCCCTCAAAATGTGGTGAATCCGAGCTTCGGAGAGTAAGTTTGAATAAACCGATTTCAGAGATTAAAATATTAGGAGTACGTAACAAAATGCCTCCTATTAGCAATCAGCCCCTTGCTCTTGGTTTTCTACAAAGCTGTCGATCCTTTTTAAGGCTAAGACTTATTAGCTAGACGCGCACCTCTGGTGGGAAGCCAAGAGCTAAGGGCTTTAATTTCTAATGACTTTTGCCAATTAGCATGGAATTTGATTTTATGGATGATATCGACTAATCCTCTCCCCATCAAAAGGGGAATCAGGTCTAAAGTCCAAATAACCATTGATTTATAACAAACTGTAGCTCAATTCTTTCTGTAATCCTATTTTTACTAATTCTTTAAGCATAGGATATAACAATTATGTTGATTTTTTTGCAAATGAAAGGGAATTGGTATACCTTTCTAACTTTCAGTTAGTTACATTAGTTTTAATAGCAATATGTCCCCTGAAAACGCACGGAATCCCAGCTGATTTTAAGGAGCTAAAATCAGCTACTATTTGATTCATTTATTTATGAAACATTGTAAAATAAACAAGCTAATTATGAGATTTACAAATCTTCTTTTCAGTCTATTTGCCTTGCTTTTGGCAACGACCGGATACAGTAATAGGATCTATTTGGATTATGATTCGGGCTGTATGGACGTTTATGAATATCAATTCATAGGCGACAACTCTGGCAAAATTCAAGTAGTCTATCACATTAAATTAAACGATCGAGAAAAAGTTATTCTTGAAACGTTTATAAACAAAGATACCAGGCTTCCAAAAAAGCCGAGTAAAACCCGTTCTTGTGGAGACCTTTCAATCAATGAAAGAACGGTACGTCAAATCAATAGCGGCGATTTAGACCTTTACATTCTTCGAAAGAATGGTCGAAACTATAATGTATCCATGGTAAAAGCAGCTAGATACGCTCAAGTATCTTCCTCCTCTACCGGCTACTCGATGCCAGATGCTCGTTTTAGCTATAAATTTTCACAACCAGCCAATGGAATTGATCTTGCATCAAAAGGTTCTAATGCAGCGGTTTACTTCAAAGGAACCCTTTCTCATGAGTGCCCAAAGAAGTATCTGTTTAATAAAACGTCTTCAAGTGGAGATAGAAACTATACTGAGTTCATTGTTATTCCTGAAATTGGAATAATTGAAGAAAAGTCTGGTATCAATGAAAATGATGCAGCTAGAAATGTAAAGACGCTTATAAAAGTAAATGGAAAACCAGTGAACGATTATGTTCAAAACTATTGCTCAGCTATGACTAGAAACGGTTCTGGTAAATTTTTCCGTGGTGGAGCTGGAACAGTTGACGATCCTTCTGGCCCAAGGCCAACCAAGAAGGAATTTGAATCCTCTGTCTTCCAAAAGCCATCTTTGCGTACTAGAATAGCTAATGCAAAAGAACATATGAATAATACAGACACTGGTACTGGTCAAACAGGAACGGGTACTGTAGTAGTTACTAACAATCCTCCTGTATCTGCTTCTAATTGTACTTTCTACAAGGATATTGACAAAGGTCTTTATTTTGACTGGACAACAGGTGCTTTGGCAAATGGCTCTTGCGGTGGGAATAAGTATTCTAATGGTTACTTAGTTGGTGGTCCACTGGTGAATACAAATCCAAATCCTCCGGTTATCATCACGAATCCAAATCCTCCAGTTATTTTCACAAATCCTAATCCACCTGTTATTATTGATCCAGCACCTCCAGTTGTTAATACTTCTGACTGTGCTAATCAATCAAGATATGGTGTGCATGTAGTTCAAAGAAATGAAACGCTTTATGGTATTGCTCGAATTTATGGGGTTTCACACAAGGATTTGATTCAGTGGAATAATTTGAATAGAAAAGGTTTGATCCAGCCATGTATGCAACTGCTTACTCGTGCAAATCAACCTGCTGCTGCTCCTATTGAGACTGATTATGTTTCTCAATATCACCAAGTAAATCAAAATGAGACACTTTATGGTATTGCAAGAAAGCACGGCTATACGGTTGATCGCTTGCGTAAGATGAATGGAATGGGAAGTTCTGACAAACTATATGTTGGTCAGCAGATCAAAGTATCAGATTGTAATTGTCCAGCTGATTCACAGCTTGCACTTGGAAATACTACACGTAATACACCGACTTCATTCAATGAAACTGGTGGTCGAATAAATACTAGTGGAGCTATCACCTCTAATCCTGTTCAACGAAAATATCACGTTGTGAAGGAAAATGATACGGTTTATAGCATTGCTAAAAAATACGGTGTTTCTGTAGCAAGCTTGCGATCAATTAATGACCTTGAAGAGAATGAAATTATCATTCCTTACCAGCGCATTTATTTATCAAACTAGTTTATTGAGGGGTAAATTCCCTCTGAGATATTAGATTAAGGAAAATCCCGAGCTTGATAACAGGCTTGGGATTTTTCTTTTTTTGTCATGGTTTCTGGTTCTTTAACAAATCCCGTGGTAGAACCCAATGATAAAACAAAAGCAAGGTTTCCTTCGGTCACTTTTGCTTTCATTTTAACATTGGCCACCTTATTTATTAAAGAACGTGGTTTCTGGTTCTTCGAATCAACTATTTACCTTCGAGCCCTCTTGGGTACCTAAAGAGAAATCTACCCGCCGAAGGTCATTAACTTGGCAGACTCTGAACTTGAGTTATTACATTAATTTACTCTTTTTCAAAGTCACAATGTTAAATATTTCGGAGATTCCAGTGAGATTTGTATATTTGAGTTTGCTCAAAACAAAAATTCCACTTTTTAACTGCAAAGTTATTAAATTGGATTAACCGTTTAAAAAAGTGCACAGTGACTAAAAGAGACAATTACCTATCCGACTGGACAAAAACTACCTTTATCATATTAGCCATCGCAAGTTTAGCAGGCTTTTTCATCCTTTCTCCAGGCAAACAAACGGCCACTTATTCCAATATCAATCATACGCTTGGTGCTTTTCCAATTGTGGAGCCTAATATCAGGTATGGTTTTGAGCTTAATCAATTTCAGGTAACTGAAGATAAGCTTAAACCAAATCAGTTTTTGGCGGATATACTAATCAAGCATAAAGTTGATTATCAGTCTATTGATCGGATTGCTAGAAGTTCAAAGGATATCTTTGATGTAAGAAATCTACGCGCGAATAAGCCATATACCATTTTAACAAAAGACAGTACTCAGGGAGCTGACTACTTTATTTATGAGCCGAATGTATATCGCTATATTGTTTATGACTTGAAGAAAGAAAGCATTGAAGTTGTAGAGCGAGAGATCCTTACCGAAATAGCTGAAGCTTCTGGCATAGTTGAAACATCTCTATGGAATACCATGGTTGATAATGGTTTGAGCTATGATTTAACTTCTCGAATGGAAGATGCACTTGCTTGGACCATTGACTTTCATCACATTCAGAAAGGCGATCGGTTTAAATTGGTTTTTGAACAAAATTATATTGATGGTGCTCCTGTTGGAGTTGGTGAAATAAAAGCAGCCCTTTATGAAACTGGTGGTACTGAATTTTATGCCATTCGCTATGAAAATGATCGCCACAATGGTTTCTATGATCTGGAAGGCAGGTCTATGGAAAAAGCATTTTTAAAGGCTCCAGTTAAATATTCAAGAATCTCATCACGCTATAATGGCAGAGGTCGTTTTCATCCAATTTTGAAGCGACGCAAAGCGCATCTTGGTACGGACTATGCTGCGCCGAGGGGAACACCAATTTTTGCAGTAGCAGACGGGCGTGTCACCAAGCGAGCTCGTACACGCGGTAATGGTAATTATGTAAAAATAAAACACGACGACGTTTACCAAACACAATACTTGCATATGTCAAAATTTGCGGATGGTGTCCATGTCGGTACTCATGTAAAACAAGGGCAAGTGATCGGCTATGTAGGTTCTACGGGACTTGCCACAGGGCCTCACGTGTGCTTTCGATTTTGGAAAAATGGCAGACAGGTCAATCACTTAAAAGAGAACCTTCCTCCGCCAGAACCAATGCCTGAGATTGAACGTCCTAAATACTTAATGGTAAAAGAAGAGATGAAGACTAAGTTGGATGGGATTGATTGGCCGGGTGTGCCTGAAGTGGAATTGTCTGCTGAGACTAAGGAAGATGGCGATGTGGGGAATGGGATTGGGAAGCCTTAGTTTGGGTTGTGGTGGCTATTTTGTACTAACCACTCAGATTTTTAATCTGGAGATTCAGTTTCAATCCTAAAAGTATTTCAGAGCTACTTGAAGCTGCTGGTAAAAGTTTATCAATTAGCTTTTTAGTCGACTGCTAAGGATGCGATAATAGGCTAATACCTATCATTTAACTACTTTGTTTTCGCTAAAGTAAATCCAAACGTAGACCCCACGCTAGGCGTACTCCTCAAGTTAATCGTCTGCTTATGCGCTTCAATGATATGCTTGACAATAGACAACCCCAATCCTGATCCACCAATGTCTCTAGAACGGCTTCTGTCCACTCGATAGAAGCGATCAAAAACATGGTTCAAATCTTCTTTTTCAATACCAATTCCGTCATCTGCAACCTCCACTAGAATATAGTCCCCCATATCGTAAAATCCGATTTTGGTTTTACCATTTAAGGAACCATATTTTATAGAATTTGCGAGTAGATTATTTAATACTTGGCGGATATTTTCCTTATCAGCATTTACATCAAAATCATTGTCAGCACCTTGTTTTATACTAAGACGAATGTTTAATGGTTCCGCCATCATGATATGATCCGCTATACATTCTTCAGCCAGCGCACGAATACTGAATGATCGCAGGTTGAAATTGAGTTGTCCTGATTCCAATTTTGAGATCACTTCCAAATCTTCTACAATAGTTTCCAATCGTTGCACATTTACGCTCGCTCTACGAAGGTATTCCATATTTATGTTGGCATCATAAAGACCTCCATCTAGAAGCGTGTAGAGATAGCCTTGCATGTTGAAGATTGGGGTTTTCAATTCGTGAGAAATATTACCTAAAAAGTTACGGCGATACTCCTCTAGTGACCGTAAGGTTTCAATCTCTTTTTCTTGTGAAGCGGCCCATTCTGAGACCTCCTGCTCAACCTTTGAAAGTACGTCTACATCCATTTCGATATCGCTTTCACTTAAAGCATTGTCTTGGCGTTTGAACTTATGGATGGTTTTGTAAATCAGTTTAATCTTTCGATAAATATATTTGCGTAGAGCAAAGGTCAATATTCCATAAGTTACACCAAAGGTGATAAGTGCAAAAACAAAAATATACAAGTAAGGAATATCAATAAGACCTAATAGATTGAATAGGATCAGGCAGGCGAATAAGATACCTCCGACTATAAAGGCAACGTAGCTAGCTAATTGTCTGGGAGTTGCATTTTTTAGCATAGAAATTAAAATTCAAACTTATAACCAATTCCCTTTACCGTTTTGATGTAAGTATCTCCAATTTTTTCTCTTAGCTTTCGGATATGGACATCAATGGTTCGATTGCCCACAATCACATCAGTGCCCCAAATTTTATGGAAAATTTCATCGCGTGTGAATACTTTCCCCGGAGTGGAAACCAATAAATTTAGCAACTCGAATTCTTTTTTAGCTAATTCAATTGCTCTCCCTTCTTTGTACACCATTACCTGCTCACGATTGATCCGAAGGCCTCCTAGTTCCACTTCCACCTCTACCTTCACTTCTGTTCGCTCTAAGCGGCGTAAAAGTGCATTAATTCGACTTAAAAGAACTCTGGGCTTAATAGGCTTGGCGATAAAATCATCACCTCCTGCTTCTAAAGCTGAAATTTGTGTAAAATCTTCGCTTCTTGCTGTGAGAAAAACGATCAGCGTTGATTTAAAATTAGCATCTTTTCGCAGCATTCGACAAACCTCTATACCATCTACCTCAGGCATCATGATATCCAAAATAATAAGATTCGGATTAAATTGACGCGCAAGTTCTACCCCTTTATTCCCATCATTGGCCGTTTCCACTTTAAAGCCTTCTTTTTTAAGGTTGTAAGAAACAAACTCAAGAATGTCTTGTTCGTCATCAACAACGAGAATCTTTATGTTTTCATTTTCCATTGGAAATCGTGTTCTTTTTATAGTAGTTGGTTAAAGTCCAAAACTAAAAGCAATATAAGTCAATTATATTCAAAGGACATTAAGTTAATGTTAAGTTTGAGAGTAGTTGAGTGTTGGAAGTGGAAAGTACATTCGACCGTGCTGTCTGTTTAGCACCAGTAAGCTCCGTATTAGTGGGAATCTTCCAAGATCTTATTTATGATCTGCCTCCATTTTACTTAGTTCATCCATCACCTTAGCGTAAATATCAGACATTAGTTTAGCATTCGATTCTAAGGTTCTTAAATTAAGTCGAAATTCTTCCTCAGTCGTTCCATGAATGTCATAAAGTTGTTGGTAATAAACAATCGTCATACTGTCTTTCAATCCTTTATAATTGGTTTGCAAGGCAGATTCTATGATGTGTGCATCTGCAAGAATTTTGACGAGCTTATCTTCAGGGATCGTCAAGTTAGTCTTTGTTTTGCCACAAGCAAAACAACAACAAATCAGACAAAGAAGCATGAAGTGCTTGAATTGGGTAAATCTAAACATTGTGTTATAAATATTCTTTAGGATATAAATATTCAGCTACCTGAGTATTTGATCGGTCAATATCTCCCCAGGTTTCGCTAGTAGATACGATCCGTACAATCCCGCAAGTAGCAACATTGGCGATATATTCTTCAGAAAACATGTTGGCCAAACTGGTAAAAGCAGGATTATGTCCAAAGACTAGAACTACTTGAAGCTTATCATCGAGTTCTCTTACTATTTCAATGACTTGCTCCGGATAAGCCTCATAGATATCGCTTTCCAGAACAATGTCTTCAGCAGCGATATCAAAAGCTTCTGCGAAATACTTTGCGGTAGTATGCGCTCTTATAGCAGGGCTACTAATGATTTGGTTAGGAATTTCTCCTTTTCCTTTCAACATTTGAGACATAAAAGGAGCATCCCTTAATCCTCGAGCATTTAAGGGGCGCTGAATATCACGAAGCTGGGCGTCTCCCCAGCTTGATTTAGCGTGTCTGATCAGGTAAAAAACTTTCATGGTATTTGATAACTTCTTTGGGCAAAAAAACAAAATTATGAAAACCTGAAACAATTTGCATTTCTATCAGGTTGATATTGTAGGTGTCAAGAGACAACTTTCATGCGTAAGATAGCATTTCTCCTCAAATCTGTTTACTTTTGAAGGTTTAGGATTGTTGAGAAATAAAACGCAGTAAAATAGCAAAAAGGTACATCAGGAATGAACTTTCCAATTAAGGATCTAGAATTTCATATTGAAGACGCTTTGATTGAGCGTGCAGAGCGGTTGATTGCCCTGCAGGCTGTTCGTCAATTTCAGGAGATTGAGCGCCATTTATGGGTAGCTATGGTCAAAGATGAACAGACTTTTGAAGTAGAAGTTCAGATTTCTCCTAGCAAACTAAAGGCCTTTACCTGTGATTGCGAGCGAAGCCAAGCTAGTGATATATGCGCTCATGTTGTCGTAATTCTTATTTTGCTTAGAGAAAAAGCTAAAATAAAACAGAAAGAAGTCAAAGAAAAAAAGGTAACAAAAACAAAGGTTCCCAACCGAATTACAACCTCAACTATCTTGGACTTGGTAAGACCGAATGAATTGAAAGCATTCATCAAAAAATATGCTAGTCAAGATCGTACGTTTACCTTGATGCTCAAGGCTCAGTTCGCTCATATTGTGCCAGGGCATGAGGAAAAAGAACACATCAGCAAAGTCCTTGAGAATGCCATAAAAGGCGTCAAACGACCAGGCAAACCAATCACTACCAGTGGTATTAAGCTGGTACAACGGGTCGTCAACACCATCCATCAGCAGAGTGAAGAGGCACAATACAAAAAACATTATGCGGATGTTTTTGAAAGTTTGACTGCCATTATTTCTCAGCTTGTAGTCCTTTGTGGTTTTGTAAAAGATGATACTGTTTTACCAAAACTATTGGAGCAATCTTATAAGTCATTGCATAAGCTAACTAAGAGTAATATTGCACCTCAATTAGAAAATGAAATCTGGGAATTCCTGTTGAATGAAAGTCAAGGTCCCAGCTATTATTTAAATGATCTTTGGCCGGACCTCTTAGCTCTGATGACCCAGATGTCAACTACAAGTCCAAGGCAGGAACGTTTCATTGAGATATTAGACGAGTTGGAAAAAGAACGGTTTTCACAAAGGAATACGGTAGTCCGTTCGGGGGTTTTAAATACAAAAATGAGTGTACTTAACTTGCAAGGAAATCAAGCTGCTTTAGATTTATTTCTGAAGTACAATATGAATGATAAAGCAATTTTGTTAAGCGCCGTAAAATTAAGTGCTGACAAAACAGATTGGAAAAAAGTAAAGCAATTAGCTACTTATGGTCTAGATAAAAACATCCTCGAATCTAATGATATTTCCCTGCATGAATATTTATTAGAAGCTGCTATCCAGTTACGAGAAAAGAAAGAAGTAATCAAACATGCCTTGGTATGTTTTCGTGAAGCTTACGATTTCAAATACATTGACTTAATTAAATCTCATGCCGGTAAAAAATGGTTGAAAATTCGGAATCAACTTATTGACGATTTGAAAACGGAGAAATTTAATATTGAAACGCGTAATTGCATTGCCAAACTTTTTGCTGACGAAAATTTATCCCTAGAACTACTCACTTATGTAGAAAGTACCCTGTCTCTAGATTTGCTAAAAAAATATGATGAAGATTTACGCATTTCTTACAGCAAAAAACTACCTGACATTTATAAAAAACTGATTTACAATTACTTAAACAACTATATTGGTCGACAGGCTGCAGTAAAGGTAAGGCAAAGTATTGAGCATTTGTTGGCTCAAGATCAGACTAATTTAGCGAATTCTTTGGTTAGCGAAATTCGATTGAACTATAAAGAACGACATGCGCTTTTGGATGAACTTGGGAGGTTTTGACGATTTTTTCTTGACAATATTTCTGAGTTCAGATTAGACTATTCTTCTGATACGCCGCCCCTTAAAGACCCTTAAACAGATTAAAAAAATCGACTTTAGTAGATAATCGTTGCTTTTAATATTTCTAAATTCTTAATACTTGGTAAAGCATTTTATTTAAAAAAAACGGGCAATATTAACCTCACTCAACAATTCTTTTCCATTTAATAAATGATCACAAAACTCATTAGCCCAATAGGGGCCTAGTGAAGTTCCTTTTGTACCCAATCCATTAAAAATCAATAATGAATTATTGTCGGGATGTTCTCCAATAAAAGGACGGCGATCTTTCACAGTAGGTCGAATGGCTGCCAGATGGTTGACTACCTTGTAAGGAACTGCCATCATTTTGTCTAGTGCATTTACCAATGATTCCCTACCCTTCTCACTTGGGCTTTCAGTAAGGTCATTCCATTCATAAGTTGAACCAATCCAGTATGTTTGATTTGGCAATGGTGCGATGTAAGATTTGTGTTTGACAATATTTTTCAAGTCATGTACCGGCAATGTAATTTGCAACATCTCCCCTTTTGATGGTACAAATGGTAATACTGAAAACCAAGGATTAAAACGTGCCTGATGCCCTTCACAAAAAATGATTTTCTTTGCTTGTATACCTTTATAATTTACACCAGTTTCCCCAAAGCCTAGCGCATCATACTGAAAGGCTTCATTATCCAAAAGGTCTTTTTCACGAAAGTGGACTTGAAAAGTTTGCAAGAGTAAAGGAACATCAACTTGACCCGCTCCCGGCAGGCCTCCCCAACTAAAGGGACCTTTGAATAATGCTGCTACCCCAGTCGCTTCTGGAGCAGAATTCATGTAAGGTTCGTAACTGTCAATACCACTTCGCTCATCCCAACTATTCTCTTCCTTGATGTTAAATAAAGCTCTCAAGATTTCTCTTTTTTTATAAATTTCAACATCGAATTCTTTCTCAATAGATCGATACGTTTTTTCCGCAAAGGGGAATAAATCATCTATCATCCAGCTTTTCACAAAACGACGGCCTGTGATTGGATTCATCAATCCTGCAGCAACCTTAGAGGATGCCCCCTGGTGGTTGTTGTCGAAGATGTGGATGGATTGTCCTCTTTTCAGAAGAAAATAAGCAAGGAGGCTGCCTGCCAGTCCCTGACCAACTATCATATAATCCACATTTTTCTTGATGCTATCCATGCTCAAAAGTAAGAGAATTCTGAACTTCTTTATAACTTGTCTGACAAAGATTAGCCAATTATTTAATCTAAAAATTCATTCAATGCACGTAGAAGATTTAAGAGAATATTGTCTTTCGAAAAAAGGAGCCA
>CAKZUK010000185.1 GCA_937921775.1 uncultured Saprospiraceae bacterium | reverse complement strand
TCATAATGCCCTGAGGTCACGTACAATTCTTTTTTGGCAATATGTGGTGTGATAACAGGTTGGTATCCTCGCTTTATTTGTTCCTTTTTAAGGAAGTCTTCAAGACGAGTTCTTAATGCTGTTCCTTTTGGCAACCAGATCGGAAGTCCTGCTCCTACTTTTTCAGAGAACATAAATAATTCCATCTCCGCTCCCAACTTTCGGTGGTCGCGTTTTTTTGCCTCTTCCAACATTTCTAGGTATTGGTTGAGTTCTTTTTGTTTTGGGAAAGAGACACCATACAAACGTGTCATCTGTTGACGATTCTCGTCACCTTGCCAGTAGGCGCCGGCAATCTTCATCAGTTTTACTGCTTTTATTTTTCCAGTATTTTCAAGGTGAGGACCTTTACATAGGTCAACAAAATCTCCCTGTTCATAAAGCGTTAGCGCTTCATCTTCTCCCCGCTTTTCAATCAGCTCTAATTTATACTCGTCTCCCTTCTCAGTGAAGTAAGTAGTTGCGTCTGCTTTTGAAATAGGTTTTCGAACAAAAGTGTTTTTCAATCGAGCTAATTCCAAAATCTTTTGTTCTATTTTAGGAAAGTCGTCGGAAGAAATTTTTTGACTTCCCAGATCAACATCATAGTAGAATCCATTTTCTATAGCAGGTCCCGTTCCGAATTTGATACCTGGGTATAAAGCTTCTAGTGCTTCAGCCATCAAGTGGGCAGAAGAGTGCCAAAAGGTTTTTTTACCATCATCGTCATTCCAGGTCAGTAGTTGTACTCTAGAGTCTTCATCAATAGCTCGGTTGGCATCCCAGACCTCGCCGTTTACTTTTGCGGAAACAACATTACGTGCCAAGCCTTCGCTGATGGAAGAGGCAATTTGCATAGCGTTTGTTCCTTTTTCATACTCCCGCACACTACCGTCGGGTAAAGTAATTTTAATCATCGTTGATACTATTTTTTTAAATCTATCCTGTCTTTTTTCTTACGATTATTTATTGAAGTTGTTTAAAAACTCCCAAAATACCTTCAGCTTAAAAATTCAGTAAATATATTATAATCTGAGCTTACAGTTCATTAAGCTGCCAAAATTAAGTTTTTTTGAATTAAGATATCGGATAAAAACTACTTTTATAGGGCTTATAAGCTCTTCATCCGGTGTAAACTATCCATAATCTATCCTGTTTGTAATACGCTTACTTTAGCTCGTCGAAAGGTAAAATCATGAGTATAAAAATTATTCCGAAGGCAAGACAAGGGTCTGGTACCTTTATATGGAGGTAAAATTATAGAGAACAAACCTATTGGTTTTCCACAAGACTGGGGCGAGGTGATGAAAATTCAGGAATGGAGCTTTGCTGCAATTGAGGAGGATGTGGTTGTGATAAACTTTTAAGAGTCGGGAGTTAGTCACGACTATGTGCTACTGACTCCCGACGTCTAGCTTATCAAAAATTATTTCACTTCGAAAGTCACCTTTAAGTTTACTCTAAACTCAGTTACTTTACTTTCTGAAACAACAACGCTTTGACTTTGAACGTAAGCTGACTTAATTCCTTTTACAGACTTTGAAGCTCTTGTAATAGCGTTCTTCGTTGCGTCTTCCCAACTTTCAGTTGAGTTTGACATGATTTCGATTACTTTCATGATTGCCATAGTAAAATTTAGTTTTGTTAGGGGAGATACCCCATGTTATAAAATAAGAAAATTAAACACGTTTCCCTTGGTTTTATTTCGCGGCTATTTCCTTTATTTTTTCGTAAAGAGTGTGTTCGTCACCTGGGCGATATTTACGTTTATGATGAGCAATGGTTCCGTTTTTGTCAAAAATAAATGTTTGTGGCAAACCATTTAATCCTCCCGGCAAAACCTTTCTAAATTCTCGATTAACATCATTATAAGTTTCCCATTTCCAATCTTTTTTATTCGTCATCTTCACAAAATTGGGATAGTTTTTTTCGAAATCAGTAGAGATAGCGACCAGGTTAAAATCTGTTTCATCCTTCCATCCTTCGTATATTTTTTTGATGGCAGCCATTTCCATGTGGCATGGCCCGCAAGTTGTTAACCAAAAAAGTATAACCGTTGGTTTACCGTTCTTTTTGAGTATAGAGGAAGAGTTTAATATTTCGCCATCGGTCGTTTTCAAATCAATATCAAAAGGATAGTCAGCCACCATATCATTTAGTTGACGTGATCGATCGACCATATATTTACTCCTCGATTGTTTTACTGGAGTGGTATCTTGTTGAAGGGAAGCCTTTGCTAGTTTTGGCGTTTGAGTAGGGCTTTGATTAACATTATCTGTAGTAGTACTCTTCGGCTGGTTGTTGCAAGCCAATAAAGAGAAACATAGTATTGTCAGGAGTAAGGTATACTTTTTCATTCGACTAAAATTATAATTATTATTGATTTGATTCTATTTCAAATTATCCAAAGCTTTCTGAGCTCTTTCAAATTCTGGTGATAAGTTTAGGGCTTGTTGATAGTCATTTTTAGCGCCAGCTTTGTCACCTTTAATTTCTGCTACTGCTCCTCTGTAAAAATAAGCCATTACGTTAGTTGGTTCCATCTTGGTTGCTAAATCAAATTGCTTGTAAGCTGTATTGATTGAATCTTTTTCCAAAAATGCGAGTCCAGCCTGATAGTAGGCATTCGAGTATTGGGGGTGCATTCTATTTGTTTTTTGGTAGATAGCAATTGCCTCTTCGAGCTCCCCACGTTGGTGAAAATAAGTTGCTTTACCACTGAGCGCATCCAAATTGGTACTGTCTATTTCGAGCGCATTATCATAATATCTAATGGCATCTTTATCATCTTTTTTATCAAAAAGCTCGCCGAGGTAGACCCATGCTTCAAGTAGATCCGCATCAATTCTCACTGCTTTTTGAAAACTTCCAATGGCTCGTGGAGCATCATCCATGTCATAAAAATTTCGACCCATCATAAAATATGCCTCACTTTCGTTTGCATTAATCTTTAATATTTCGTTTACCGTCTTTAAAGACTCTGAGTTTTGCTTAAGGATAAGTTGAAATTCAGATAATTTTAATAAGGTCGGAATTCGTTGAGGATACATTTTTGCAGCATTCTCCATGGTCGCTAGTGCCAAACTAGATTTGTAGTAATCCATATAAATGTCAGCTAAGACATGACGGTATTCGACGTTGGTTGAATCAAAACGAAGTGCCATACTCAAGTCTGCGATTGCTTCATCATAACCTCCTACCTGATAATAGGCTCCTGCACGACCTGCATATAATGTTGGATCATTAGGCTGATCAAGTATCTTTTTAGTCAGATTATCAATGGTTGGATTACCTGTTGAAGGAATCTGACTAGCAGCAGTATTACTACTATTGGTATCTCTTTCGCAAGCAGACAAGAATAGAGCGACAAGAATAATACAACTGAGATTTAATATTTTATTCATTTTTAGTATGCGATTAGAACGCTTTAAATAACTTCTTTAATAAGAATCCAAATTTACTGCTTTTTTAGGGAAGGGAAAAATTACCTACTCAGTCAAGTTGGCATTCTATTTAACGAAATAAGTATTTCATTCTTGTATTCACTTACTGAAGTTGTTTAAATTTGCAGATAAATTTAACAAAATGACAATAGCAATAATAGCCCATGATGGCAAAAAGGCCGAAATGGTTGGTTTTATTAAAGACCATCTCGAAATTTTAAACCTTAATAATATCAAACTAATAGCCACTGGCACTACAGGATCACATGTACAAAAGGCCGGCTTAGAAGTCGATCGAATGCAAAGTGGCCCGTTTGGAGGAGATGCTCAGATTGCTAGTCGCTTGGTTGAAGGGCTGGTAGATATGGTTATTTTCTTTCGCGACCCACTGGGAAAGCATCCGCATGAGGTCGACGTGAATATGCTAATGCGCTTGTGCGATGTCCACAATGTACCCTTAGCGACCAATTTAGCTGCAGCTACACTCTTTTTCGATTCACTTAAGAATGCAAAAAGCATCGAATAGCGAACTACTCGATGCTTTTTTATAACTTATGCGAATTAATGGCTAAAATAAGAACGTAGAAGTAATTTCCTAAGTTTGTAAAATGACAGTTCTACAACTTATTCAATTATACTTCTACGTAAGCGAAATATACGAAGAAGAATTACAATGGCACTGCCAACGGTTTACAAAAAACCAAGCAAAGCCATTATTTAGCGATCAAGAGTTACTAACGACCTATTTATTCGCAGTAGCTTTTGAACGAAGATTTAGGATTAAAGACATACATGGTTATACTTTACGTCATTGGCAAAGTTGGTTCCCGAGTTTGCCAGACTATACAGCCTACGTAGTTCGTCTCAATCGACTTGCACCAGTTTTTCCTGTTTTGGTGGAAAAATTGGTTGATAAATATCAAGCAGATGGAGTGTCCACCAGTAACTTGATTGCCTTAACCGATTCAATGCCTATTATAACTTGTAGCGGCAAACGAAAAGGTAAAGTAGCCCGAGAACTATGTGACAAAGGTTACAACTCCACAAAGGGAATGCACTATTTTGGCCTTAAATTACATGGCATCGGTTTTTATTGTCAAGGCACTTTGCCCAAAATAGATGTGCTAAAAATTGGTCCTGCTTCACAACATGATTTAGAGGCACAGCGCCAGATTTTGACAAATACTAAAGGCATTGCCCTCTTTGCTGATAAAGCTTTTTGTGATAAAGACCTCAAGAAACATTTTGCAGATAATGATGGAGAATTATTAACTCCAGTCAAACATAAAAAAGGGCAATCTATTCAAGACAAACAACGACACAAAGCAGCTGACGATCTTTACTCAACCGCTGTTTCAAAAATAAGACAACCTATTGAATCTTTATTCAACTGGCTTATTGAACATACTGATATTCAGCGAGCCTCTAAAGTCAGGTCAACCAAAGGGTTGATCGTTCATGTCTTCGGACGTATTGCTGCCGCTTTAATATCTAAATTTATTAATCGAGCTATCTCGTTTAGCTCTTAATTGACATAACTTATCAGTTAAGTGTTTGAAATTACTTTCTCAAAAATTTACTAAACATCTTCATACCCATGCCTGCAAGATCATCCATGACGCTACCGTCACCATCTTGATCTAGCATTTTGCCAATAAGGCCCATTTCCTCCTGCTTGCTAGTTGAAGAGTTAACCGACTTCGACAAGAAGTCAGCAAGACCACCACCATCCAAGTTAGATTGCCTTTTTTGCTTTCCTAACATACCCATAACCATAGGAGCTAGTGTTGCCATTAGGTTACCAGTATTGTCACCAGACAAACCGCTCATCTTAGCGATCATGTCAATAGCACCAGACTGCTTAGCACCTAGTACGTGCTTAAGGATTCCCATGCCATTGGTTGCTCTTGTGTTAGTTGGCTGAGCCTGACCACCAAGAATACCAGTTAAATTATCAAGGATACTACCATCATGGTCATTCTCCAGGGCCTTGGCTAATGCAGATGCTCCATCAGGAGTAGCAGCATTCTTTGCCATAGCAGACATAAGTGTAGAGAGGATACCTTGAGTAGCGATCTGAGTTTGCTTCTTGTCAGCTCCACCAAGTTGTTGACTTAATTGGTCTACTAAGCCTTCTGAAATTTGACCTTGTAGTAGGTCCATTAAATTTGCCATAATTCTATTTTAAATAGTTGAAAAAATTATTGTTCTATATATTCTGACTTCATTTTATTAACAAAGTAACTTATATCACTTCTTTAAGTATAAAATAGTTGAACTATTGTTCATTAATACATATATTCAAAATACTTATACCCTAATTGTTTTGGATTACATTTTTCGAAGATTTCCGACTAATGCATAAGATAAAACTCTTCATTTTCTTCTTTTCCTGTGCTTTTGGAGCACAATCCCAGAGTCTACACACGCCATCTGAGATTCAAAATATTGTCAAAAACTCAGATAAGGTCTATATTTTTGACACTTTATTAGAGTTCTCTACAAGTACTTCACCTCATATTATAAGTAAAACATTAGACTTTTCCATATCTAAAAAAGATAATTTTGTTGATTTAAGTGATTATAAACTAAGAAAAAAGGGCAAAAAGTCGCTTAAAAAAGCGAATAACTACTTTTCAGCTGGTAAATACACCAAGGCCTTTAACCTATACAGAACCTTATACGAATCAACCAAGGCTTCTAAAATGCTGCCACTTTTAGCCCATTGTGCAGATCTTGCAGAGAAGACTGAGACTAGCTTAGTCTATTACAATCAGTTACTTCTTTTACAGCCAAAAAGTCCAAATATTCTTTTTGCAATAGCTAATCTCGAACATAAGTCAGGTAATCTAAATACCGCTTTTAGAAAAATCAATCTAGCTCACTTATATGACAGGAATAATCCTGTTATCTTAGACTCACTGATTAGCATTTATCACAGCAAAGGGTTCGTGTATAAAAACATCAATTTCGAACCAAGATATCAACTATATGCTGATGCGGACAGCAATATTGTTATTAAATCCGCTGATATTCCTTGGAAAGCCTACGCTACCTGTAAAGCAGTTTGGGCATACGAACCCGATTATAAATTTAAGATGAAATTTCTTTCATCCGCAGATATTAGTATTATTGAGGAAAAGGAATGTCTTCTCAATGCACTACTCAGTTACGAAAAACTCCCTCATGAGAAATCACAATATCCTATGTTGGCTATTCTTTCTAATGCATTATCTGAGAAAAGGATTGATGACTTTATTCTTTACGAAATGACCTCAAAGAAACATCCAGTCATCATAGAACGTTTATCTGATATGCGCATAGAGCAACTAATCGAATATATGATGACCTATAAAGTTACTGCCTTGCTTAATTAGCACATTAAAGCAAATCAAAAGATTGATACAAGTTTTTTTCTTAGTTTTGTATGGTTTTGATTTATTCAATTCCCGAGAAAACATAAAACAACCGCATTTTGAAAGAAAACACGAACGACAAGCAAGCCATTAGTCCGAGCGCATCTTTCACTTCGAATATTTTCAATGCCGCTCACCAGCACGTACTCAATCTGTTCAATCAGCAGTACGACACTAGACTATTGTACCATAGTTATCAACGTACACATGAGATCGTTACGAAGGTAGATGAACTCGGGAAAGCGCTCAATTTTTCAGATAGCACTATCGAAATTTCCTTACTCGCTGCCTGGTTTCACGCTACGGGCTATCTTTTTGACTACAACGATCCAATCAACAAAAGTACGGAACAAGCTAAGGCATTCTTAAGCTCTCAACGCTATACGTCTGACAAACTCAACAAAGTACTTGCTGCAATAAATACAACTAACGACACCATAAATCCTGTATCAAAAGAAGAACAATTATTGAGCGATGCAATTGCTTCTTTAAATGCTTCTGAAAATTTCTTTGAACATCGATCTTTGCTCCGCTTGGAATGGGAATTTTTACAAAACAGAAAGTTATCAACTTACGAATGGAATCAAATTCAATTACAGGCACTACTTAATACACGCTTTCACACGGATTACGGTAAGTTGAATTATAGCCAACAGGTGGCTCAAAATATTCGTAATCAAAAAGAACGGGTTGAAAAAAACAAGCTGAATCAACTACAATTTGTAGACGGCAAAGAAGGACAGTTGCGTAAATTCCAACGACTGGGGCCAAAAAATTCTAGCGGTGGTGCTATCCAAACTTATTTCCGAACCAATTATCGCAATCACATCAACCTAAGTGCTATTGCCGATAATAAGGCCAATATCATGATCAGTGTAAATGCGATCTTGATTTCCGTAATTATTTCTATTCTTTCTTATCGAAATATTTCGCAGACGCAACCCATGGTATTACTTCCTGTGGTTATCTTTTTAGCAACAGGATTGAGTTCCTTGATCTGCGCGGTCTTATCTATCCGCCCAAAAGTAACTTCTAAAAACCAGGGGCCAATCAAAATGGAAGAAGCAAAGAAGAACGTTGTTTTCTTTGGTAATTTTATCAATTTGAGTCTGGAACAATTTGAAGAAGCGATGGACGCAGTGCTGCGCGATGGTGAGTTACTCTATGGCAATATGACTCGAGATCTTTACTTCCTTGGAAAGGTACTAGATAAGAAATATCGCTTCCTAACGATGTCTTATAATATTTTCATGATTGGCTTTGCAGCTACTGTGATTACTTTTATGATTGCACTTTTTAGTTAATTCCTCGACTTATAGATTCGCTCTGAATGACAATTCTTCAAACGGGAATTGGATCTGTTGGCCCTCCTTAAGGCTAGCACTTTTTCGCCAGATCAGACAGGAATTCAAGCAGATCAGAACATTTTTTTTCGCCAAACACATTCCAATTGTATACCATTCAAGTACAATTAAATAAAGGCAGACCGAGCGAAGTCGAAGCCAAGTGATTCTTTCTTAATCCATCACCCAAGTACCATCCACCAATCGCACCTTAGCCATCTTAGGCTGTGCATCAACTCCAGCGGGAGCTCTAAGGGTTATTTCTGCTGTTTCTGAATCAAACCATTTTGGGGTATAAGGTCTAAAATCTGTCATTTCTTTTTCCATGAGAACAGTCAGTCGATCGCCTTTGAATCCTAGTATTTGAATCCCGTTTTTGGCGGTGCCAGTTTCGAGGTCAGCGTTGACGACAATCATGTGTTGGCCATCGGGAGCTACCTTAGGGAAACCCCAAATTGCTTTTTCGCGACCAGATTTATCGTTGATGAGTAAGTAGGTATAACCTTGAGCTTTGTTTGCACGCACTACGAAGCTGCTCATTTTAGGATAGTAGTAATAATAATCATAGGTGACATATTCGACATCCGAAGCTGTTTTATTTTGTAGTATTTTGTAATTACCACTCAGTAGGCGAAGCTTCAACATTTCAGCATCCTTTACCACCATCTTTTCGTTCTTATTCATCTGAGTCAATTGCTCTGACATGAAGCAAGATTCTGCTTTTGCCATGCGTCCTGATTTTAGGAATTCAAAGCATTTGTCATAAGGAGTCGGGGCTTGATCTACTTTGGGAGCGTAAAACTTCACACCACCACCATAGACCCAACCGATTTGATTATCTCTCGTTTTGACTTTTAACCATGGTTCGTCAAAGAGGGTGCCTCTTAGCGTAATTTTTTGAGTGAAATCTGATTTTTCCTTTAAGAAGGTGAGTGGGTCTGCTGCAGAGAGTTCTTTAAGCACCTTGCTCTTGGTATCTGGAGCCGCTCGCATTCTGAGTTTATCAACCCAAACATATATTTTAGTAATTTCGACCGGAGCAGTATTTGCATTAGCAAGAGAATCAATTGAATTGGCATCCGTTTCACCACTTTCGCCGGAGTTTGTATCTTTACAAGCCCAGATACTGATAATCATTGTGCATATAAGTAGAATGTGTTTTATTTGCATGAAATTTTAAAATTTGAATGTGCGTTATATTTGTTCTTCAAAGGTAACTATAAAGACCGAAGACAAAAGTCAGAAGGCAGAAGTTTCCTGCAAATGCGAATTCGTATAGAGTAGGAAGGCCAAATCCGAGCGAGGCGATTAGAAGCTTACTTCGGTACTTTTGTCCTGTCTGGATCTAATACAAGCCTACTGAGTACTGAACAGTTAGTTCCAAAGTTAATTCATGATTTGTTGAACAAATCAATTGTAATCCTTGACAAACATATTAAAAGATGTTGAAAAAATTTTTAGTTCTAGTGGTATTCCTGGTTTCGGCTTTTGTTGGTAATGCCCAGAGTAGTAAGCAGGAAATTTATATTAATCGCTACAAAGATATTGCAATTAGTGAAATGCAACGTGCTGGCGTTCCTGCTAGTATAAAATTGGCTCAAGGAATTCTCGAATCGGGCTCAGGGAAAAGTACGCTTGCCCGTAAAGCGAATAATCATTTTGGTATGAAGTGTGGTGTTGCCTGGAAAGGCAAGGAATATTATAAAGAAGATGATGACTATGATGAAAATGGTAAGTTGATAAAATCTTGTTTTCGGGTCTTTGATTCTGCCAGAGAATGCTATATCGCCCATTCTAATTTTCTTACTGATTCTCGAAAGAGATATCGTTATGGATTTCTTTTTGACCTTGACCCCAAAGATTATAAAGCTTGGTCTAGAGGGTTAAAAAAAGCGGGCTATGCGACCAGCCCAACTTATGCCGAAAAGCTCATCAAAGTCATTGAAAGCTATAATCTTGATCGCTTTGACGACATGACTCCTGATGATACGGACAACACTAGCGTAGTAGTCCAAAGAGGTTTTTTCAAGGTAAACAATGTAAAAGTTGTTTTGGCCAAAGGAAACGAAACTCCTATTGATATTGGAATCGCTCAAGATGTCCCTACCAAATGTATCCTAAAGTACAATGAAAAAATTCGTAGTTCCGGCCAAACACTTGAAAAAGATAGTCGTGTATTTTTGCAAAAGAAAAGAAATAGTTACCGTGGCAAGCAAAAATACCATGCTGTAAGAAAGGGGGAAACTTTATACGATATTTCTCAAAAATATGGCGTCAGTTTGAAAAAACTATACAAAAGAAATCGCATTGATAAAGGTGAACGTCCTGCCAAAGGATCAAAAATAAAGCTACGTGGTTTTAAAGTTTACAAAAAGAATAAGCCTCGAATTGATTCCACAAACATAGAGGAGGAACTGAAAGAAGACTTCAAAGACAACACAAAGAAAGACGATGAAATAGAATTTGAAACTGATGAAACTATTGACATGGATGAGTCAGAAGATTTTGATACATTTGAAAATGATATTGAAGTAGAAGAGGATACACCACAGAAAAATCGCAAAGTATATCACGTGGTGAGTCGAAGTGAGACACTGTACGGAATCGCAAGAAGATACAAAACTACTGTGGATGCAATTCTTGTACTAAACAAGATGCAAAGTAGTACGATTAGCATTGGGCAGCGGATTCGGGTGCGATAGCGGTAGCCTGTTCTTCTGTTAGAGTTTACTTCTACAGCATAGATATAAACAAATTTGTTTTGTATGACGAATTTTTTAAAAAATAATAGCACATGAAAAAATTAATACTTTTTACTTTTATTTTATTTTTTGCTTTGACCGACCAGCAAGCACAGGAGGTAACTGATACTGGTGGCTTTGCTTTCGGGATAAAAGGTGGTCCTTCATTAGGGACACAAAAATATAGCAGTGGTAGTCGTGAAGTACTTTTTGCGCCACATGTTATTGGCTTTATTGAATCACTCCCCGTGGATGGAAAATTTGCACTTTTTGCGCAAGCAGGACTTCATGTACGAGGAAGTGCATTTAGAAATCAGCGTTTTACTAGTGCCAATAATGGTTCATTCTTTAACGCGTCTAGAGAATTCAAGTACCGAAACATTGCCTTGTCTTTAGGCGCAAAACAAATTAGACCTTTAGATGAAAATAACTCGTTCTACTACTTTATCGGCTTAAGAGGAGAATATACCGTTAATACCAATTTACTTACTTTTGAAGAACTACTAGATCCTGATAATAATACTTTTTCTAGTCTTAGCTTTCCTGTCGATGATTCCGTAAGAAAATGGAACTATGGTGGAATTCTTGGAGGAGGTATAGAATTTAGCATCTCCGAATTTATTGGATTAATTGTAGAACTATCCATCAATCCCGATTTCTCATTTCAATACAGACAACCTCAAATTACATTATCTGGTGGTACCTCTACTGCCCTAACAGTACAAGAACAATTCATTAAAAATAATACACTAGAACTTTCTGTTGGACTCCGATTCCAGCGCATCGTTGAATATATCGACTAGAAATTCATAAAAATTTCTCAACAACTAAAAGCCCTAGTTTTCAATAAAACTAGGGCTTTTCTATATCTTCAAACACTATAACGTATTTTTACGTTATAAAACTGAAAAAATAGTTGCTTGGCTGAAAAAATCGTTATACCTTTAAGCTAGATATGAAAACAAAACTTCAAATATTCATCTTACTGTGTCTCAATATTTCCGTCTTTGCACAAGAATCAACAAAGACGAAGACCATCTCTTATGACATTGCTGCTGAGTACCAAAAAGCAATTAACTACCTCGCTGCTTTCCAATATCAAAAAGCATTAGATCATATTTATGAATGCCAGCGTAGTGATCCTAGCAACCTTGACTACCTTTCAAAATTGGCTTGGTGTTACCAACAATTAGGTGATTATTCCGAATCGAAAATTTACTATCAAAAATTACTAAAAGAAGACCCTGACAATGTAAGTGCATTCAGTAACCTCGGATATATTTTCGAAAAGGAACTCAATTATCAACAAGCAAAAATATATTACCGCGAGCTACTCAACATCGACACCACCAACAGTTACTACTACCGGATCAACGCTTATAATGCTATGAAAACTAAAGAGCCATTGGTCAGTATTACCTACTTCAACAAAGCACATGTGCTTAACCCCAAAGACCTAGTGGTCATCGATGAGTTAGCTAATCTTTATTTTCAAATGGAAGCCTTTGAATATGCTATTTCCTTTACAGAAAAAGGCTTAGCACTTGCTCCTGACAACTATCGTTTGCTATACACTGATGCAAGAGTTCGCAACAAAATTGATAGCTTTCAAATGGTAGTTAACAGCCTAGAACATGCTTTGTCACTTGGTGATACCGTTCCCTATTATCAAACCATGCTGGGCGTTTCTTACATCCATCTAGACAGTCTTGACAAAGCAGCTTTTCACCTACATCAAATTGTAGATAAAAAGAAGGCGAGTGAACACACACATCATTATTTGTCAGTCATCTACGACAAGAAAGAGGATCAAGAACAAAGTATGTATCACTTGGAACAGGCCATCGAAAAAGCTATTTCACCAAAGGCAAGTCTCTACTACGCGGAGCTTGCTGCCATTCACGAAAAACAAAAAAATTATAAAAAAGCGATTGCACTTTATGACGAAGCACTGGAACATTCAGCTAAGGATGTATACATTTTTCACAAGGCTAGGAATACAGATTTTTTCTATAAGGATAAACGGATGGCTTTACGGATTTATAAAAAATACTTGAGCACTGGTCATGATAAATATCGTGAGTATACCGAAGGACGAATTAGTGAATTGAAGGCGATTATTCATCAGAGAGGAGATTGAGTGAAGACGGAATCCTTCTTCTAGCGTTTGATCGCAGGACTGATTTTTCACAGTAGAGACATCGAGGAATTCGAGTCCCGCTATCGTAGAAAAAATGGAGCTTATTTTAGCTGAAGCTAAAATTGACCGGAGGCAGTTTCCCATATTTATTTGCGCTCTACAAGAGTTTGAGCCTGCCACCATATAGAATAAATCTTTATGGTCAAACTAGGTGTCTTATTTTTCTATGCGTAAAAAAATCGTTCGAGTGAACATTTAAAAATAAAATGAAAATGAAAAAACTAACGAAGGCAGAAGAAGAAATCATGCAAATCATTTGGAAGCTAGAGCGCTGCACCGTGAAAGATATACGGGAAGCAGTGGGTGGAAATCCTTTACCACCTCATAGCACCATTTCTTCCATAGTTCGCATCTTAGATGATAAGGGCTTTTTGGGACACAAAGCTTTTGGGCGAACCTATGAGTACTTCCCAAGCATTACCAAGGAAGATTACAGCAAAAAAACAATCCGAGATTTTGTAGGAGATTACTTCGGCGGCTCGATGAATAGCCTAGTTTCTTTTCTTGTAAAAGAAAACGACCTGGATCTAGAAGCGCTTAATGAACTCATCAAGGAAAATGATAAAACTAAGGACGCATGATTAATTATTTATTCGAAGTCAGTTTATGTTGGACAGGATTCTATTTATTCTATGTTTTGTTATTGAGTAAAGAAACCTTTTTTCATCTCAACCGAGGATATTTGCTTAGCACTTTGCTCTTAGGTTTAGCACTACCTTTAATTGATTTAAGTGCTTTTTTGATTGGAAACAATACGCCAACCATTCACACAGCTAATTATCTTGAAACCATCACTGTAGGCGTTCAAAGTCTTGAACAAAATATGGAGATGGCTGTCATTAGTCCAATAGCAGAATCGCTCAGTGTTCTCGATCTAATGCTTTGGATTTATTGGATCGGAATGGCAATTATGTTTCTACGTTTTTTGGTTGGCTTTAGTCAAATTGTAAAACTTTATTTCAAAAGCGAGCGACGAAAAGAAGGTAAGTACACCTTAGTACTCACCAATGGGAATCACCTCCCATTTTCATTCTTTCATTTGTTTTTCAAAAGCAAAAACCTTTCACTCAGCGACACTGATCAAGAAAAAATAACGCAACACGAATTAGCACATATCGAAGGCAAACACTCCATTGACGTTTTGCTACTCGAGTTGGTCAGCATCTTACTTTGGTGCAGTCCCTTGATCCATTTTTACAAAAAATCTATACGAAATATTCATGAATACGTGGCAGATGCAAACGTCTTGCGCAATACTTCCAAAAAGCATTATGGCCAATTGCTTTTACAAGTATTCCAAAATTCGCCGGGCATTGCACTTGCTAATAATTTTATTCATTCACAATTAAAAAAACGCATTAAAATGATGACTAAAACTCAATCTTCAAAAAAGGCATACTGGAAGTATCTGGTCGCCTTGCCACTGATCGGTATCTTAGTTTTTGTATTGACTAAAGCGGATGCCATTGCACAGACAAACAACAGTCCAGCGACTTCTAAAATCAGCAAACCTATACACCCCGTACTTAAGAATGAGCAAACTAGCGATCCCATTTTTACAGTAGTAGAACAGATGCCACGATTCCCTGGCTGCGAAGACATACAAGGCGATCAGGAAACCAAAAAAAATTGTTCCAATAGAGAACTAATTCAATTCATGGGAAACAATATCACTTATCCTGAATCAGCAAAGAAGAACAATATAGAAGGCATTGTTGTGATTCGATTTATTGTTGACAAAGAAGGAAAGATTGCTAGCCCTGAACTGCTTCGTACCCTCGATCCTGAATGCGATGCAGAAGCGATGCGTGTCGTCAAGATGATGCCACAGTTTACACCAGGTAAGCAAAACGGTAAAAATGTAAACGTTTACTTCACACTTCCTGTTCGCTACAAATTAACAGGCGACACTCCTACGGAAGACAAACTAGAAATGATTCCACCTCCTGCTCCACCAGCAGCTCCAAAGGCTCCGAATGCTCCAAAAAACATTCCTCCACCTCCGCCGCCAGCTCCACCAGTACCATCTGATTGTGATATGTTTGCAGTAGTAGATGAAATGCCACGCTTCCCTGGGTGTGAACACCTTAGCGATGACAGAGCAGCTCAAAAGGAATGTTCTGACAAAGGCTTGCTTAACTTTATTTATAAAAATGTTGAATACCCTAAAGCCGCTCAAAAAGCAGGCACAGAAGGTATGGTTGTTGTTTCATTCACCGTCAGTAAAGAGGGAGAAATTTTGAACCCTGAGATCAAACGATCTATTGGCAATGGCTGCGACGAAGCAGTCTTAAATGTTGTAGAACTTATGAACGGCATGGAACAAACCTGGACAGCCGGAAAGCAAAATGGCAAGAAGGTAAACGTACAATACAACATGCCTGTCAAATTCAAATTAGCTGATGATGCCGCTCCAAAATCTGAAACAGCAGCCTTTTCAAAAAAAGACAATACACTTGGCGTTCTTACTATGAATGTTTCCCCTAATCCCGTCGGGAACAAACAGGTTACCATCGAATTTGAGTTATACACACAGCCAAAGAATCTAAAACTACAAATCGTAGACATCAATGGAAAAGAAATTGTTGTGATACAAGATGCTAATTTTGGAACCATGGCTAAAAACATTGTTCATCTAGACCTAAGTAAGGCAGCACCCGGTGTGATCTTTATTAGTTTGATTGATGGAAATAAGATTTATACTGAGCAATTGATGAAGCAGTAGGTAAACCTTTTAAATGTAAAACCGCAAAACGCTGTACTGAGCGAACCTGTCTACTCGGCGCAGCCAGGTAGAGTCGAGTATGATAAATTTAAAATGTAAAAGTCCCCCGAAAATCGTAGCAAACATGACGTTTTTCGCGTTCGCTGGCAAATTTTTACATTTTAAATTTTGCGGTTTTACATTTTACATTTAAACCTTAGTTCAAAATCTTTTGTAAATTAGAGCAACACAGCAAACCGCTCTATGAATCAAAAAGATAAAACCTCAAGCATACCTTCTCCACTAGATCGACAACGCGAGATTTACATCAAAGGCGTAAGTGGCGAACTTCCAATTATTCCGCTCAACTTTTCTGAACTTGAAGCTAAGGCAAAACAACGACTAGGTGCTAAAGCATATGCTTATATTGCTGGTAGCGCAGGGGAGGAGTCCACTGCTCGTCGTAATACTTCTGCTTTTCAAAAATGGTCTATTTTGCCACGAATGCTTAAAGACGTTTCACAAAGAGATATCTCTATTTCACTTTTTGGCAAACAGCTACCCTCTCCTTTTTTACTCTCTCCAGTTGGCGTTCAAGAATTATTTCACAAAGAGGCCGACCTGGCGACAGCTCGTGCGGCTAGTTCCCTAGACATTCCTATGATATTTTCCAATCAAGCATCTTACGCTATGGAAGAAACAGCGGCTCAGATGGGTGATAGTCCCCGTTGGTTTCAACTCTACTGGAGTAAGTCTAATGAGATGGTTGGAAGTTTTGTGAGTCGTGCGGAAGCTTGTGGTTGTGATGCGATTGTAGTTACACTGGATACAACAATGTTGGGTTGGAGAAAGCGCGATCTTAATCTGGGTTACCTTCCTTTTATGGAAGGCAAAGGAATTGCACAGTATATTAGCGACCCTGTTTTTCAACGCTTGTTGACTGAGCCAGCTAAGGCTGATGATGTCCCGGTCAAGCCAAAAATAACATTGTACACACTCGCTTCTTTGGTTAAGTTGATGTCTAATTATCCTGGTGGCTTTTTCAAAAATATGCGTACGCAGATTCCGCGAAAAGCAGTCAAACAGTTTGTCAATATTTATTCCCGAACCACTTTGACCTGGGAAGATCTTTCGTTTTTGCGCAAGCATACTTCCCTACCCATTTTGCTCAAAGGTATTTTGCATCCTGATGATGCGCGCAAGGCTGTTGAATATGGAATGGATGGCATTGTGGTTTCCAATCATGGCGGTCGGCAGGTTGATGGGTCTGTTTCTAGCATTGAAATGTTGCCAGAGGTTGTAGCTGCTGTAGCGGACCAGATTCCCGTTTTGATGGACAGTGGTATTCGCACTGGCGCAGATGCTTTCAAGGCATTGGCGCTTGGCGCAACAGGCGTTTGCATTGGTCGTCCGTACGCCTATGGTTTGGCGCTGGCGGGTGAATCAGGTGTGCGGGAGGTGCTGCTTAATTTTCTGGCTGAGTTTGAGTTGACGATGGGTTTGGCGGGTTGTCGGAGTGTTGGGGATATTGGGGGGGAGATGTTGCGGAAGAATTAATCTACCCAAATTACAAATCAATTTATTACTCTAAACAGCTGGCTAGTTGTTCCTTTCTGCTGTAGCTCAGCCTACAGATGTTAAATATTAATAAAAACTACCCTGTTGTGTTTTTTTTTGTAATATGCACACGTATTTTAAATTCATATAAATTTTTAACATTATCTACCCTATTCAGTACTTTATAGAATTTAAAACACCCTTACACTAATTACATTTTCGAACTTGTATCATTATTGTCAACTATACTTCTTGTATACAATTGACTTTACACTCCTATGCCATATTTCAATCGACCGAAAACTCCTTCTGCAGATATTATTTTTCATTCTTAAAAATAGATAATCATGAAAAAACACATCTCATTAACCGTTTTACTTACGCTAATCCTTTCAGGATTAATACATGGACAGACATGTGACGAACAGCCATTCTCTAGTCAGGTTGGCATAAATTATCAGTACTATAATGATGGCCGATTTTCCAGAATTGAAGGTATTGCCAGTAAATGGCGCCACTTTTTAGCCTGGCATAATATAGGTGGTGATTTTAGCAATCCGATAGCCCCGCCTCCTTATGACCCTTTAAATCCCAATGTTTTTTATCCTACTACCGATACCAGTAACGACCCAAATGATTCTGATTGGTTTTACTATCCAGGAAATAATTACTCTACTGGCATAAGTCCAAACTTACAGGCATTAATTGCTAGCGGAGATGTAGAGCTTGCCTACCCCAGCATGTCCTCTACGCATGAACACATCTCAACGCACAATATTTATGACGCCAACCCAAAATGCTACCATCCCCGGCACTGTAGAATGGTTTACAGCCTCCAATGGATTAAAAGCAGAATGGCGAAAACCAGTCCCATTTATACCCAACCCATCTAATATAGAAGAAGCCGTTTTAGCGCCAGGCGAAAGCTTTACTGATCCAAACTCCTATAGATTCTTTGCCGAATTAATGAGTTACTACTGTGCTATTTTTGGAACACCAGATCCAAATGGTAATATCGGCCAGCTAAGCCACCATAATCCACAGGAAGCTTTAACTGGCTATACCACACACATCAGTATCTTTAATGAACCAGATGCCCATTGGACCTGGCCGAATGACTTTGGTTATACTACTCCTGAGGAATTAGCTGCACTTGCGCATGCAGCTATTGGAGGGGTTGTGACTACTGATATTTACGATGGCTCTTCAAATACAAATACAGTCAACGTAGGAATTACTGACACTGACTCAGATATGCAGATTATATCTCCAGCCTTACATGAAATGGACATGGTTTACTATCTCCAATTCATGAATGACCTAAGAATACTTCGGGCAGATAATAACTTCCAGTTTGACATCAATGCTTTTCACCATTATAGTGCTTATAGAGCATTTGACTTACAGGATTTATTCGGAACAGCTGTGGATATAACTGCTGAAGACATAGTCCCGCTTTCTGTTCTGGAACAAAACAGAGAAATAGATTACGACCTAGACCCAAACAATGTACTCAACACAGTCACCCTTGAATCCAATACTTCACAAGCCACTTCTTTTTGGATCTGCCCTGAGCTAGACGGCTACAAGCAAAGAGGCGAAGCCGTAAAACAGGCACTTGACAACATAGGTATCACAACACCTATCTGGATTACTGAATGGGGTTATGCTACGTATAAAGGTGTCAGCCCAAATAATATCGCAAAATACCCTCCTGAATATGATGGTGAAGAATTTGGTAACGAAAATAATAAAGTACCTGGTGACGAAGAGGCACAGGCCCGTTGGATGATGCGAGGTTATCTGGAATACGATGCCTCTGCATTTGAGGCCTCCTTCTGGCATTGGTTCGAAGATGGCTCAGCTAATACCTGGGCGGAGAAAACAGGAATTATTGATGACGAAGGTTCCAGAAAACCAGCCTGGTTTTATCTACACACCATGATGAGCGAAATTGGGGAGCGAAAATTAGTCGATCAGTATCAATTAGACATTTGTGATGAAGGAGATAATTATGCTGCTCCTATTCAGGCAATTAATAATGAAGCAGTAGCATTCATTGATCCCGGCATCACCTGCCCCAGAATTTACAAATACACTGGTGATAGTGAATGCAATTCCAATTGCTATGAAGATTACAATGAAACGGTTTATGCGATTTGGTTGCCTTATATGTCGAATTCCATTATCGAGGACGTTCCTATTACAATGGCGGAACTTGGTGTGAGTGATAGTGATCATCCTATTCAGTATTATATCACGACTCCTGGTAACGGTCAGGTGGATGGTGAGAATTCTGTAATTAAACCAGTTATAATAAACATTATGGATCAAAGTCAGAATTTCATTACCATGAACCTTAGCGAAAAACCAGTTTTCCTACATCTAAGAGGTGAACGACCTTGCAATAACACCAATCAAGACAATGGGCAAAACGGATGTAGTTACAACATGAGTATAAGTAATGTGATCGAATATTGCACTTCTATTGAATTTCGAGTAACACTGTCCGCAAACGGCACAGACTGTATGACACCCTCCATGACCAATAGCCTCAACTCCGTCATTGCCTCCATCGGTTCCAATAACAATCCAGATGAAGGTGATCCTACCTTTACTATTCTTGCTGATGTAAACCTGGGAACTACCAATAACGAATTTTTAGTCACCATGGCAGGACTAACACCAGGTCAGGAATATAATTTCTCTCTGGGAACTGAATTTCAAATTGGGAATGACCTGGGTTATATTGGTGGAGAAACTGAGAATTTCACAACACTTTCTAATGGTTGTTTTAGTGATGTTATTCTCGATGCTTGTAATTTAAATCTGCAATGGGGCAATGTTGGCCTGGATGTCAACATTAATGCAAGTGCTTATACCGACATTGAACTAGGTGGCTTACAAATACAAAGTCAAATCCTCCAAACAGATGCGCCAAATGGCAGCAATTCTATTCCATTGCCAGCCATTCCTTTCTACGATTGGGAAGAAGCCATGACCCCTTATTCACATAGCACGCATATCCCAATTGATGGACTATTATCTCCCTTTGCGGACTATGAAGTTATTGTGAGCTTAGCTGATAGTGAGGGTAATATATTTGGGAATCCAGTCACCTGCAATTTTACAACTATAGGCAATTTACCCGGAGGAAATGACCCGAATATGATGATAGATGACTTTACAGACATCACCACGGATAGTGAGTGTTTATACAATTTCTGTTTCAATCCTATCGAGCTATTTCCTGATACTTATGTAACGGAGTACCGATTGGAAGTAAATGATCAGGGCGGAAACAAATTTGAGTCATACATGGGCTTTGACCCTAATGATGGTATTCCATTTTGTTTCAACTCAGTGGATCTGGGACAACTGACTGCCCCTCCTTTTGTTGCCCAAATTGTTGCCATTTACAATGGCAGCACTACCTATGGTTCTTTTATTGATGTCCCTGTTTGTTGCTCTGCTCTATCTGATCCTCCTGAGATTACCGTGTATGAATATCGTCATTGCTGGAAATCAGAGTTTGCTTATCTCGATTTTTGTTTTGATGATTTTTGTGGTGACTGCAATCTTAGTATATCTGTAACCAGTGATTACACGAGCGAAGAGGTTATTGATTTGGGAAATAATTGTTTTCAGGTACGCTTATTCAAACAGCCAAAGTGGATTTGTGATGAAATGAATTACCACATCACTGTATATGCAGATGGCGTTGAAATCATCACTTTTCATGACTTCATTGACTACAGTGATTGTTGTGTAGAAGTTCAAACTTGCTGCGAACCCATTCCTCTTTCCTGCTGTGCCGTTTCTCAGGGACTTGTCACAATTAATCCTACTACTGTTGGCTATCCTGACAATGGCAGGCTCCAACTATCTTTAGAAGTTACTGAATTAAAAATGAAAATACAACAAAGTAAAGCCGACGGTATTCCTGTCTATTATGTCGTCAATGATTTACAGACCGGAAGCATACTTGCGTTTAACAAATATTATGGCTCCGTTAATCTCGATTTACCTGAATTGTTTTTAGGCAGTACTGCGCTCAATTCTCGTTACGCTATTGACTTTTTAATGAATGATGATGTATACAGTCTGATTTTCTCCAACATGCCTAGTTTTAATAATTCTTTCCGATTAGAGAATGATAGTCAGGCTCCCGATCAAGTTCGTGTTTTTCCTAATCCAAGTTCAGGAGAAATTACGGTTAGCCTCAACCAGGGCAGCATTAAAACCTTAACACTTTTTAGCTTACTTGGTAAAAAAATTAGCAGCTTTTCTGCGAAAGGAAAAGAAGTCAAATGGCAAGCTCCAGTCAGTCAAACTGGTATTTACATCATTGAAGTCTTGACTGAACAAGGGAAACGATTCAAACAAAAAGTAATTATTCTGAAAGAATAGCGATTCTGTTAATTTGACTCCATGACTGCTTTAAGTAAGTCGTGGAGTCATCTTACTCAAAGAAGTCTATTTAGTTTCATCCTTTTTCATTAACTTGTAAGAAATCTTTTGATTATGAAAAAAACATTAGTCCTACTTTTTTTTCTTTCTCACTACTTCCTCGCCCATACACAATGTTTGGTCACTGAAGACGGATTGACTCAGGAGATGATTGATAACTTTCCAATCAACAACCCTGGTTGTACTATTATTAATGGGAATTTAAATATTTATCCAATTGGATCAAACTCGATTACTAACCTCCAAGGATTTGCAGCTATTACAGAAGTAGCAGGCACTGTCACTATTATTGAAACCGACTTGGAAAATCTAAACGGATTGGAAAATTTAGAAAAAATTGGAAGCGATATAATTATAAACGCTAACCATGAATTACTTTCGCTTGATGGACTAGAAAGTTTAGCGTCTGTTGGTCCCACTCAAATATTAAACTGCTCACAACTTCAAGACATCACTAGCCTTAACGCTTTATCTGTAGTTGATGGCTTAATGACTATTGATAATTTACCGTTATTAGAAGATCTATCTGGACTTGAGAATTTAGACTCGATTAATGGTCATCTCGCTATTAACAATCTTGTTGATTTAGAAAACGTAACTGCATTAAGTAATTTAGACTATGTCGAAAATCTCAACATTGCCACTTGCCCCAGCTTAAGCAACCTACAGGGCCTCAATCAAATTACTACTCTAACTGGACTTAGTATTGGCAATTGTGATGCGCTCTCCAGCCTCGAAGGTTTAGATATGGTTGATAGCATTTATGGAAAATTAATCATCTTCGGTAATGAATCTCTTATTAACCTTCAAGGACTCGAAAACCTAGTCTATGTCGATGGCCTGAGACTCCAAAACAACCCCAATCAAATCAACATGCAGGGCTTAAACAATTTAAATCGAATTGGAAACGATCATGTCGAGATACTTGGCCTAGCCTCACTTGAAAGCCTGAGTGGTTTGGAAAACTTGACCGTGATTGGTTATGATTCTCCCATAAATCGGCATGTATGGATTAAAAGTAATAATTCTTTACAAAACTTAACTGGACTTAATAATCTTCATACCATCGATTACTATTTAACCATTGAATCCAATTCCTCTTTGATTAATTTAGTTGGCTTGAATAGTTTAACCACTGTTAATGGGAATTTTAATATAGAATACAATGATCAATTAATCAATATGGTAGGTTTAAATAACCTTGAAACCATTACGGGAAATCTTTGGATATGGTACAATGACAATCTAGTAAATTTAGATGGCTTAAATGGCCTTACAAATACGCAAACCCTTTGGATAAGAAACAACGACAACCTACAAACCATGGAAGGCTTAGAAAACCTTTCAACCGTCGCTGGTGATCTTCACATTGTTTTCAATCCTTTACTTCAGGACTTAAATGGTCTGGAGAGTTTAACTAATATAGATGGCGACTTTGCGCTCGGAGTTACTCCTTTATTAAGTTCTATATCGGGACTATCCAGTCTTAAAGAGGTCGGGTTAAATATGCTCATATTAGACACTGGACTTACTGACCTTTCAGGCTTAGACAACCTGGAAAAAGTAAATGGCTATCTGGGGATTCAGAATAATTCCTTCTTAGAATCACTGGAAGGTCTTGGTAATCCAACACACATACATGTAGATTCAACGTTGCGAATTTATGAAAATTGGTCACTCTCCCAATGCGCCGTAGAAACCGTCTGCAACAGAATCGCCAGCAACCTTCCCATTGAAATATATAACAATGCTCCCGGCTGCAACGAAGTCAGTGAAGTAGATTTAGAAGCTTGTATAACTGAGGTAGATGATTTTAAACTTGATGATGAGCTGGCCGTCTTTCCCAACCCCAGCACAGGTGATATCTTTTTCAATGCATCTTTTGATCAGCTAGAGGTTTACGACATTAATGGACGACTCGTTCATTTTGTCAATACATCTGCTGACTTTGTTCAACTTGATTTTTTACCTAATGGAATTTATTTGCTTAAGGGAGAAATTGAGGGATTCGACTTTCAGCGACGGGTGGTTTTGACTGAGTGAGATTGATACTCCTAAGAAATATTCTGATTATGAAAAAAACATTATTCCTACTTTTCTTCTTTTTTCAATACTTCCTCGCCCATACCCAATGTTTGGTCACAGAAGACGGACTCACCCAGGAAATGATTGATAACTTTCCAATCAACAATCCTGGCTGTACGGTTATTAATGGAGACTTGGCTATCTATCCCATTGGATCAAACTCGATTACGAATCTTCAGGGGTTTTCTGCGATTACTGAAGTACTTGGTTCGGTTAGCATTATCGACACCGATTTACCTAACCTTAATGGATTGGAAAACCTGCAAACTATTGGAGGTGGACTCGTTGTTAATTCCAACAGTGTACTAACTAATCTTCAGGGATTGGAAAACCTATCTTCTATTGAGCAATCACTTATTTTATACAATTGTTCGCAACTTCAAAGTATAATTGGTCTTAGTTCATTATCAAAAGTTAATAATGGATGGATGAGCATTGAAGGGAGTCCCCTTTTGGAGGATTTATCAGGTCTTGAGAATTTGGACACTATTAATGGCCATTTAGAGTTACGTGAATTAAATGACCTCTCCAATATCGAGGCGCTTGCTAACTTAACAAAGGTCAACAGCATTTCTATTACCACTTGCTCTAGTCTTACAAGTCTAGAAGGACTCAATCAGATTACTACCTTAACAGCTCTTAATATTGGCAATTGTGATGCTCTAACTAATTTGGAAGGTTTGGATATGGTTGATAGTATAACTGGCCCTGTTGGAAAGTTAGCTATTGCCGGCAACCAATCTCTTATCAACTTACAAGGTCTCGAAAATCTGGTTTATGCAGAAGGTTTAAAAGTTCAAAACAACCCCAACCAAATCAACATGCAAGGCTTGAACAATTTAAACCGCATTGGAAATGGCCATGTGGAGATACTTGGTCTGGCCTCACTTGAAAGCCTGAGTGGCTTAGAAAGTTTGACGGTGATTGGTTATGATTCACCCATAAATCGGCACGTGTGGATTAAATCTAATCATTCATTGCAGAATTTAAATGGGCTCAATAATCTTCATACCATCGATTACTATTTAACCATTGAGAACAATTCCTCTTTGATTAATTTACTTGGTTTGAATAGCTTAACCACTGTTACCGGAAATTTCTCGCTTGAACACAATAACTCCCTGATTAACTTAGTCGGTTTAAACAATCTGGAAACAGTTGGAGGTCGACTTAAGATTAGCTGGAATGATAATCTTTTGAGTTTAGATGGTTTAAATAATTTCACCAATCCTAATTTTTTTTGGTTGACTTATAATGATCAATTAGAATCCATTTCCAGCTTATCTAACACAGAGAGTTTTGATGGCACTTTATGGATAGGCTTTAACGAGTCTCTTCAAAATGTAGACGGACTAAACAATGTCAACTACATTGGTGGTAATTTATCACTTACCGGAAACGAATCATTGACCTCTATTGAGGCTCTTTCTAGCTTAGAGCGAGTTGACTCGCTACTTATCATTCGGAAATGTCCTCTCTTAAATTTACATGGCTTGGAAAATCTGGAATATGTAGATGGATGGCTTGGGATATATGACAACCCTTTGCTAGAAACCCTTGATGGCCTTGGTAATCCTGCTGAAATTAATGTAAACGAGTTACTAAGAATCTACGACAACCCACTTCTCTCCCAATGCGCAGTAGAAACCGTCTGCAACAGAATCGCCAGCAACCTACCCATTGAAATATATAACAATGCTCCCGGCTGCAACGAAGTCAACGAAGTAGATTTAGAAGCCTGCATCACTGAGGTAGATGATTTTAAACTTGATGATGAGCTGGCCGTCTTTCCCAACCCCAGCACAGGTGATATCTTTTTCAACTTAGCTTTTGATAAGTTAGAGGTTTACGACATTACTGGACAACTTGTTCATTTTATAAATTCATCTACTGACTTTGTTCAACTTGGCTTTTTACCTAATGGAATTTATTTGCTCAAAGGAGAAATTGAAAGATTCGACTTTCAGCGACGGGTGGTTTTGACTGAGTGAGATTTATGATTTTTATATTTCATCTGCTTCCCAACAAAAAAACCGAGCCTTGAAGAATCAAAGCTCGGTTTTTTCATGCTAAATATTAAAGCAATCACTTCTTACGAATCTTAATCTTCTTCCCAGGTCGCACATTCGAAAATTCATTGATCCCATTAAGCTTCATAATATCATCAAGCGTCACACTCGGATATTTTTCCGCTACATCCAAAAGTGTCTCTCTTCTCTTCATTTTGTGATAA
>CAKZUK010000184.1 GCA_937921775.1 uncultured Saprospiraceae bacterium | reverse complement strand
TCTCCCTTTATTTCTCCTATGCTAGCCATTGGTTTTTTGGTGCCTGCATTATAAAGTACGCCATCTGTTCTTATCTCACCTAGAGCTTGATTATTGAAGGTCACTTTTGTTTTACCGTTTTTGGTTCGGTATACTAATTCTTGATTAGCAGTTCGGGCATAAAGGATGGAATTCTCTTTTGCGCCAAGATATTTTTTGTAAGCATAAGCGACCATAGGCTCATCATAAATCGACGTCAGGATTCCCTTAGCAGAAATCGTTACTGTTTTCATCACAGAGTTATTGACTTGATTATGTGAAAGCAATTCGAATTCTTTTTTACGAATAGGGACAAGGTCTTCTGTGTAAGCATCGATGCTATCCATCATTTTCTTGACATCTGCTTTGATCCGCGAAGGACCAGGTGTGAAATTGATCATTGCAAAGTATAGTGCTGCAAATGCTAGTATGCAGGCAATGATGATGACAATGGTTAAAAGTAGTACGAAAAATTGCATTAGCTTATTTTTAGATTCTGTTAGATAGTCGGAGCTGAAATGTGTTAAAGCTTTCACTAAAAAATCATTGACCAGCTCGTTGATTTACTAATATTTTATTGGCTTTAGGAGTTTTAAACATCTTCCTTCGATTCTCTAAAGCAATAACGTCTTCTTTAGTCAATTGTTGGAAGCCTTCATCGAGTATCTTATCCAATTCGTCGAGTATCCGCTTTTGTGGTTCCCAATATTCGACATTCGGGCCTGTGATGTCATTTATTAGACGGTCTCTTAGTTCATTAGTCTCTTTTTGAAAGAGATTACTTTTCTCCATCTCTTCCATTTTTTGAAGTAACTTGAAATGTATCCCTTGGCCTAATAAGCTAGAACCACCGTAATCCCAGGTTTGCAAAAACCAAGCATGAAAAAAGTGTTCGATACTATCAACTGCAAATGTTGCTAATAATAAGTCTGCCATTTCATCATCTTCATTTCCTGAAGTATGCATCGCTTTTTTGCTAAAAATCGAATAATCATTAAACAAATAGTAGATGGTTCCTTCTGCTGCCAACTGAACGATGTAGCCCGGCATCGCTTGTTCCAACCAATTGAGGTCCGCTAATTTCTCATAATCAACGATTGGGATATCCGCTTCCATGAGCGCGACCATGGTGTCTCGTAAGACAAGACCTTGGCTATATGTTTTTGCAAACTCAGCGCTAGTTTTTGCGGATTTGTAGTTGGTACGGTACATTTTAATTCGACGGGCAATGTCTTTTCCAAACATATTTTGCAGGCGTTTGGCGAGCAGTGTTTCGGAAAGTTGAGTGCTATTGTCTAAATCAAACTGGAGGCCTCCGGCATAGAGCCATCCTTCTACTCCTTTATCTGTTTTTACTTTTATCCAGGGTTCGTCAAATTGGATACCCCTCAATTTTACTTTAGTGGTGAAGTCACTGATTTCTCCCATATCGTATACTTTGGTTCCTTTTGAGAGGCGGGCTATTTCGTCGCCGTCTTCGCCGGCTGTTGATCTTAGTCTTAGGTTATCTATGTTGACGGTTAGTTTTGTTTTCTTGGAGGAGGGCTCTACGTTTTGGGGCGATTCCTTTTCAGGGGATTGAGTTTGGGTTTGGTGATGGGATTCTGGGTTGGTTTGGTTTTCGTTTTTGCAGGAGCTGAGGAGGATTAGGATTAGTGCTAGGGTTTGGAAGATTAGTCTTAAGTGTTTTTTCATGGTGCTTGTTTTTTTTGGGTGGTCCCCCAAGTTATTCATGGTTACCCCTTTGGAGTTTTGTTGCTAAAATACAAAAATCCATTCTGACTTGCGTCGGAATGGATTTTATTTCTTTATCGTAAAAACCTAATTGTTTATACTTGCTTAGGGACTGAATAGTTACATTTTATATGGCACAAAAAATAATTCCGACATCTTTATATTCAAGCTTTAAGCTAATTTTTTGTTGTTACTAACCCAAGTAAGATTTCAAGTTATTTCGGTTGTATGATTTACGGAGGCGGCGAATAGCACGCTCTTTAATTTGGCGGACACGCTCTCTAGTCAAACCATATAGATCTCCAATTTCTTCTAGTGTCAAAGATTTGTAGTTATTCAAACCGTAGTAAGAAGAAAGTACTTCTACTTCTCTTGGAGAAAGGATCGACAAACCTTGCTGAACTTCGTCTTTAAGTGATTGCTCCATTAAAGAATTATCTGGACTTTCAGTGATGTCACCAGAAACAACATCCAACATCGTAGAGTCTCCTTCTTCCCCGCTAATTGGTGCATCAAAAGAAAGATGCCGTCCATTTCCTTTTAGCATGTTGCTAATTTCTTTAGGACGCATTTCGAGAATTTCTGCCAACTCTTCGTGGGTTGGTTCTCTTTCAAATTCTTGTACAAAGTTAAGGAATGCTTCATTCACCTTATTGTATGATCCAACTTTATTAAGTGGAAGGCGAACGATACGAGAGTATTCAACGATTGCTTGTAAGATAGATTGACGAATCCACCATACTGCGTAAGAGATAAATTTAAACCCTTTGGTTTCGTCAAAACGACGACCTGCTTTCATCAGCCCTACATTTCCTTCGTTGATCAAATCACTCAATGAAAGTCCTTGGTTTTGATATTGCTTTGCTACAGAAACAACAAACCTTAGGTTAGCTCTAGTTAGTTTGTCCAACATGTCATCGTTTCCTTTACGAATCTCTCTAGCACATTCTGCTTCTTCATCAGCTGTAAGCAAAGAGATTTTGCCAATATCGTTAAGATATTTGTCAAGTGCTAGACTTTCTCTAGCCGTAATTTTATTGGTTATTTTTAATTGCCGCATGCTCTGAAGTTATAATGGTGGTTCTTAGGTAAACTAATGATTTTGATGGTTAGCAAATATGACCATTTCGGCTGTCGGTCGCTCGCTATTTACCATAGCATTAGATTCTCAAAGAGGAATAATATTTATTGTTGTAGTAGAACTCCGATATAGAAGTGATTTAAATCCCTTCCTTATATAAGACGTTTTTTCTTTGATAAAGTTGCCACAAATTTTTGATAAAACTTGACTTTTTACAAAAAAACGACTAATTGCGTTGTTTCTATATAGGATACAAG
>CAKZUK010000183.1 GCA_937921775.1 uncultured Saprospiraceae bacterium | reverse complement strand
TCCACAGAAATGACCGCAATACAGTCTTATTACCAACTTATACCACATCTAGTATTGCGCTTGACACTGAAATGAGAATCACTAAGAGCATCAACGATTATACTTTAGACAATAAAAACACTTTGCGTGAAAAAGTGGAAGTTTACGATGCCTTTCTTAAGAAAAATGATCTGAAAGATGTTGGTTTAGCAGGCTCTAGATTTTTCAGTATACTGAATACATTAATACTTATTCTAGGAATTCCAGTGTTCATCATTGGGTACTTAAATAATTATATCTCCCTGACACTAGGAAGAAATGTAGCAGATAGTAAAACCAAGAAAATCGAATTCCATAGTTCCGTTCGATTTGGTGTGATCATGGGCTCATACTTCTTTTTATTCTCAATTGTTATGCTCATTTTCTTAATTATTGGGAACTGGTATTGGATAGGTGCCTTGTGCTTGATGCCGGTGATGGGATTCCTCTCTATTGTTTATGGCGATCTTTATATGCGTTGGAATGCAGCTCGAAAGTGGAAGGGAGTGGATAAATCAGAAAAGGGAAAAGTAGAAACACTTCGTGATGAGATAATAGGAATGACTAGTTAAGGGATGCGGCCTAAATAACTGTCCGATTTGAAAGGTAAACATTTGAGCTATATTTTTCGAAAAAGCCTCGTCATAGCTCGCTATGCCTACGTTTTTTCGATCATCTAGCTCAACATTTACGATCTCAAATCGGACAGTTAGTTAATCCTTATCCCTTAATTAACATCCAAAAGCAAAATTGCTCAATGAAACAATTGAACACACATTGTTGGAATGTTAAACCTTTTATTATAAGAATTTGTTACGCTCAGGTATAAGATCTAGAATCTCCAATATCAATAAAGAGGTTAGGTTTACAGTCAGTAACCACTAAGTTCATTCTTGTATTAAGTCATTAACTTTATTAAGCCATTAACAGCTAAAACATACAGCTAAAGTAATGTAAATCCGGTGTGCAAATGCTATTAATATATGAAAACCAGTGATCATTCTTAATGAAATGTGTAATCCGTAAATTAGATTTTCACTACGTTTTTTGTTTAAACAATTTTCTAATGCAAAAAAACACTTGTCGATTTCTTGTAATAAGTAAAAAAATTCATTATATTGAAAGCAATAAATATTTTAGAATACACACAATCACCCTTTAACATGAAGAAAAACCTAACGCTTAAAGAACTAGCTAAAAAGCTTAAAGCACGTAAATCTTTGAAAAAGGAAGAAAAACGTTCAATTAAAGGAGGAAAAACTTCTGCTCCATACAGAATTGATCCAGTTGCTCCGATTCTTCCGCAATAAAATATTTAATCTAACACATTACACGCCTGCCAGAACCGAAGAGATCTGGCAGGCGTTGTGTTTTTATTAAGATTCGCTTTAAATCTTTCTACAAATAGCTCAGCCCAATTATATCTAAAAATAGGTCGTTTTATTTTGCATTCAGATGATCAGCAAGACGAGCGCCCATTGAAAAGCAAGCTTGCAATAGGTAGCCCCCAGTTGGTGCATTCCAATCAAGCATCTCTCCGATCACAAAAGTATTTTTCATTTTATCAAGCTCGTATGAGTCAGACACTGCATTGAGCGAAATGCCTCCTGTAGTAGAAATAGCTTCGTCAATTGGGGCGGCAGATTTGATCGTTAGCGGAAGCTCCTTTATGTTTTTACTTAGCAGATCTTTATTTAGAAATGTCTCTTTATCAAGATGGCTTTTGAGGAGATGAATTTGGGTGGGGCTTAAATTTAGCGTATTGCGCAAAATATCGGTGATCCGTTTTTCTTTTGATTTTTGAACACGAGAATGAATTTTTTCAAAATCAATCGTTGGCTTTAAATCGAGGAATATTTTTGCTTCTTTGTTCGCGTTCAGTTCACTTTGAATTTGAGGACTTAGTCCGTAAATCGCATTTCCTTCAAGTCCAAATTTTGTAATCACGACTTCGCCTTTTTGCATTTTGGAGTCGCAGGTAATCCTTAGGTTTTTCAAGGGTTTACCTTCTGCTTTCGAAATAAAGCTTTCTGGCCAGTTGATTTCATAAGCGCAGTTTGCTGGTTCAAAAGGACGTGTTTCGATTCCTTTTTCTGCAAAAGTATCCAACCAACTACCATCTGATCCGGTCACTTTCCAACTTCCTCCACCCAAGGCAAAAACACAAATATCCGCCTTTGCTTTTAGCCCTGAGCTAAACAACAAAGCGCCTTTTTTATTCCAACCCGTCCATTCTTCTCCATAGACGATCTGAACCTTTTTTTGTTCCAATACCTTCAACATTGTATTCAAAACCTCAATCGGTTTGATTCCTTTTTCGGGATACACTCGCTTACTGCTACCAATAAAAGTCGGAATTCCAATAGATTTCAACCAGTTCATAAATTGCTGATTGGAAAAGCCTTCCAAAGCATCTTTCAAAAAAGTGTCAGGCGTATATTGCTGAATAAAGGTTTCAATAGTTTCGGAATGCGTTAGGTTGAAACCACCTTTACCAGCTACTAAGAATTTCCTCCCAGCTGTTTTATTCTTTTCGTATATCGTGACGGCGTATTTGTTTTTATCCAAAAAAGCGGCAAGTGCTAAGGCGGCAGGACCGGCTCCTATAATGGCAATATTTTGTTTCATACTGCGAATGTAGGGATTTGATTTGGAAGGGCATAAAAAAGTTGGAAGTTGAAAGATGGAGGCCGGTAGACGGAGGCCCTAAGCTCACTCCAGCCTGTCTTGCCAGACAGGCTATCGCAGAGCTTATTTGGTTCTAAACAGGCCACCCTATATTTTGGAATCTTCCCACTTCCAACTTCCCATTTCCCACTACTCTACTTCACTCCCACGTAAATCTCAACTTCAGCATTAGAGGGATCTTGCGCTTTTTTCCCGTAAACCTCAAAGTCCGCAACAAAAGTTCTATCCATGTCTGCGGACCATATCTCAGACCATTTTTGCCAAACTACCCCTTGCATCAAATCACCATTGGCGGTGAATGGTTGATAATTAGCTTTATTGAAAGTCATAGCCTTTAGTCCTTCCGGAATTTGCGCTAAGCTACTTACTTTACAGCCCAACAAAGTAGTATATGGCTTGGTATGATCACCTTCGTAATTAGTATAGATGCAATAGATTTCATTGCTGATTTTGTTTGGAATTTTGGTTGCTACGTTTTCGGTCATGAACTTCGTCCATAATTTGGGAATATCAGTTCCAGACTGACCAGCAGCGTTACTAGTTTGAATGGCAAGGCCGATTACGTGGAATGCTTCTAATTTAATTGTACTCATTTTGTTTAATCTTTGATGACGGAATACCACAAAGGTAAAGGGCGCTGTGTCAGCAGTATGGCAAGGGTCTTAAAAAAATAATTTTTTGTTTCTTTACTTTAGACTGGCACCTGAGTTTCATTCAGAAGTATTCGGGGGCAATTCCGAAGGGCTAAGCTATGGGCATAAGGAATACCTTGTTGTAAATCATGAATACCGAATATAATGCATTTTGATTAGTCCACTAAGATGAATCCTCACCATTATTGCTTGAAATAAGCTTTCATATCGAAGTTGCGAGTTTTAAAACTGGTATCAAGGACTTCGACAGTTTGGATGCGGTCTAGGCGAAATTCCCGGAAGGTATTACGGAGTTGGCACCAAGCAATTAATATCCAATTCTCGGAGCTATGGTATACCGCTTGAGGTTCGATTATTCTGCTGCTACTTTCTTCTTTTTGGGAAAGGTATTTGATTTTGATTAGCTTGAGATTGGTTATCGCGAGTTGGACAGTTGACAGGCAATTACTCGTTCTTTCTTCAGAAAAATTTTTCATAAAGAACAAGCGTTCAGAAAGCAATTGAGTTTTGTCCTTATTGGTGTAGCGGAGTACAGCGCGAACTTTTGTGATTGCGCTCCTGTGATTTTCGATGAGTGATTTATCCTTATTTCTACTAATGAGGCTCTCCGCAGTAATTAGTGCATTTGCTTCTTCTTCCGTAAACATGACTGGCGGTAAAGTATAACCTTCCACCAAGGAGTAACCTTTGCCCTCTTCTACAAAGATGGGGATCCCTGAATCTTCCAAAGCTTTCATATCACGATATGCGGTGCGCTTACTGATTCCAAATTTATCCGCTATCTCTGCAGCGGTAATCATTCTTTTGGACTGCAATAAAGTTAGTATGGCTGCTAGTCGACTTAGTCTTGGTATATCATTTCGATCTGACATTCTTTTTAGCTTTTCGTTTAGAGTTTGGAAGCAATACCATCCTTTTTGTCAGGCGCTTCTATATGCGCTAAGCTTCCGACTGCTTCGGGATTTTTTGCATAGATGGAATCTAATACTTTTTGGAAACGAAGGTTTTCAATTCCTGTGTTGACAAGTCTTGTTCGAGAATAGCTACAAGAAAAAGCAAGAAAGGAAACCAAAGTAAAGATTAGAATTTTTGTTCGCGTCATTATATTTTAGTTTTAAACTTTAGGATTAGTTCTTCTTGCTCGTCATCTGATATTCCCGCTTTGGCAGTTGGCCAGTCTTCTTTTTCAAAATGTGCCATCATAGTTTTAACAGAGTTTTCGAAAGAGCTGAATTCCAAGCCACTTGCAATTTTTATTTTGCTGCTATCAACTATCAAATCGCAAAGTCCGCTTATTGGTAGCGCTATTTTTTCATCTCTTAATTCTTGTCGGTCTATTCCAAATAACTGACTAGAGCTTCCGATAGATTCTTTCATCCAATTGAGCATATTATTAAAACTAACTGGATCGTGGGTACCACAGTTATACCCTCCTTTTGGTAAATCTTCATTTAAAGCATGGAGTAGAATACGAACCATATCGTCAGCGTAGGTCAGCGTCAGATTATTTTCCCCTTGATTAGGAATCACAATTTCTTTAGTCATTTTCACTTTCCGACACCAATAGTAAAATCGATCGGTCGGATCATGCTTTCCGTAAATAACAGAGGGTCTTATGATAATAGAATTCAACCATTCTTCTTTTTGTAGAACAGCCTCGCATGCCATTTTTTTCTTACCATAAGTTCGCATCGTAGTATCTATAGCTTCTTCAGGACTACAAGATACTTTTGCAAAATCTTCTGTGATTTTTTCACCTCGTGTGTATTTGGCAAAATCATAAACTGAAATGGTGGAAATGTAAATGTACTTTTTGACAGATTTATTGAGTTGATCTATGGTACGCTGAAGAGACGCAGGGTAGAAGGATGAGAAGTCAATGACATAATCCCATTCTTGCGATTTTATCTTTTCAATATCATCGGTTTCTCTATCACCGATAATTTTTGTGATTTCGGAAAATAGACCTGGATTGGTTTTTCCACGATTGAATAAGAATATTTCTTTGTTTGTATCAGGGCTTAGTGCTTCGACCAAAAGTCTACCTACAAATTCAGTGCCTCCTAAGATTAGTAATTTTTCTTTCATGGCTATTTCTTTGAGGTTTAGTTCAGCTATTTGGAAATCTTAATTTTGGAAATCGTTTTCCTTGTTGATTTAGTTGGCTTATCCATATCTTCTATCGCAAAATTGATGGCTGCTTTTACTAGTTTTTTCACTTTAGAATTTCTGTAATCCTTTTTATTTGCAATTGGAATGTGTCGAATTAATTTTCCAGTTCCCTGTAAAAGTTTGTAGGGATCATCGAGTAAAGTTCCTTTGTGAAACCCCAAATTCAAATGAGCGGTATAAATGGGAATCATACAAAAACCATCTGATAGCTTTTCTGAAATTGTAAGAACTGAGCTTAGAGCGTGCGTATGGTACAACAATTCATTTGCATCAGGATATAATTCCAAAAGATAAGTTCTAAGATCAGTGTAAAGTTCGATGATACTGCCTTCTTTGAAGTCCAAAAAATGTTGAAAATCAGGATGTATAGCTCTAGTTTCTTTCATGGCTTTTTCTTAAAAAATTACTTAATTTCTATTAAAAATTGATTAGTTATCATTCCAATCGGATTTAATGCCTCTTCAATTTTAAGCTTTATCGACTTACTTAGTTCACTGCTGTTTGTTCTTAACTCACTCTCTGTCATTCCCAAGCATACATTACTTATGACAGCTTCAATATATTCACCTGATATCCTTTTAATATCTTCGCGTGCAATAGCCAAAATTTTGTGAAGTAATCCAGAAGGTTACTCCAAAAAAGCAAGTCGTCTAGATTCAAAATCCATCAGAATTTATTGTAAACATAATTTTGAACACCTGCTTAAGTCATACTATTTTTTTAATCAATGATTAACGATCAAAATACTTCTTCCCCTCTCCCACTTTTTCCATCATCTTCGCAATACGTATCGCTTTAGTTTCATCCGTCTTTGCATCTCTGATCCAATCCAGATAAGATTTTTGTTCACCTTCAGTAAAACTAAGAAATGTTTCATAAATCTTTACAGGCTCGTTCTTGAAACAGTCAACTATTTCTTCTGGTATATCCAGTGGAGATTCATCGGAATATAAGATAACATGCACATAGTCTCCAGCTTCTTTTTTTATCTTTTTACGGATGGCTGCCTTAACAGGCAAAAACAATTTTCCATTGCCCATAGGCATGAGTTTGTATTGCTTTAACTCGTAATCATCGATGAAGCCCTTTACGCGTACCCAGCCGAAAGGTGCTTGTTTATTTTGCAAAATTTCTGGTATTTCTGCATAGGTCCAACCTCCCTTCATTTGGAATTTTTGGAGTAGATATTTTTTGTTTACTAATGGTTTTTCTTTCGTGGCCATTGCCTTGAGTTTTCTTCCTTTTTAAGTTAAGATTATATTGAAAACTAGTAGATAACATCATCGTACCACTACATACCTATTGAGTCCAGTCGTTCACCCGTTCAAAACTACAATCGCCTAAAAGCTTCATTCCAGCCCGTCTTTCACCTAAGCAAATTTCCATTCTAATTCCCACCTGTCTTCCAGCCAGGCAGGTTCTAATTCCTAAGTTTCTCCCAAATCATCTCCAACACCTCCCGATGAGAATACAAACTACAATGGCCCTCCATCGGCGTAAAAATAATCTTAGCATCTGAAACCGGATCTTTTGTGTTTTTCAAAAAGACATCAAAATCACGCAAAGCATTATTCAAATAATAATTATCCATATCGCCCATCCAGACATATATTTTACCTTGAATTTTTGGACCAAGCGTCGACCAATTCGTTTTTGCATAATGATGCAAATCGTATTTTTTCCAATGCGCTGCAACTTCCTTATCTATTTTTCCAGTCACTGGATCAAACACCGGTTTGGGCAAACCATCTGCTCCCTTGGGGCTATACAATGCGTTCCAAGCGCCCCACTGATTTCCAGAAGTTGTGTAGCTATTAGAGTTCCCTTGCACATTTTCATTTAAAACTTCGTCCTTTATAGAAAAAACAGGATCTCCATTTTTGTTACGCATACTTGGTCGAAGATAATTGCTATTATTATAAAACGCCGTTTCATCCTTATACAAATTGATCAATTGCATTTTATGGAAATCAACCGGATCAGGACTATAGGAATAGCAACCGTTGAAATCATCAGGATAAATAAGTTGCAAAGCCAATGACACCCAGCCTCCTGTTGAACAACCATCCACAAAGCGAGTCGCTGGAGTCCCAATAATACGAAACTCTTTTTCAATCGCAGGAATAAGTTCTTGAATTAGGGCATCACCGTAAGGGCCACTGTTGTCAGAATTGAGTTGATAGCTGTCGCCAAAAGGGCCTGATCCATCAAGAAAAATAGTAATAATTTGAGGAGCCTCATCGCTTTGCCACCAATCAACAAACTCAACATTATTGAACAAACGATTAATCCGTGTATATCGCCCTCCATAGCCCGCAACATTGTATCGAACTGGATATTTTTTATCTAAATTCTTGTCATAGCTTGATGGCAAAAGCACGGAAACTTTCAGCTCCATTTCTTTATTCCAAAACTTAGAAAGCAGTTCGCTTTTCATACCAAATGTTTTCACCAAAGCATGATCATGAATTTCTCTATTAGGAATGATTTCAGAAATAGAAATTTCAACTTGCTGTGTATTCTTTAAATCTATTTTTACAGGTTCACTGTACATATTTCCCGCTTCATTTACACCCGATTCTTTTTCATTTTGTTTCCAAACTGCTTGAACATTATATATGCCTTCTGGAACATTTTTAAAATCCCAGTCCCCTGTTTTCGTCCAATTATCATTAGCACCAGTCACGATGCTTTCACCTCGCTTCCAAGCTTTGATATTTCGCGCAAAAACGTAAGTATCTTTGTCCGTTCCTGATATCGAACGTGGTGACCTTCTTTCGTTTTTTGTTAGATAAAGAAAAAGTCGCCCTTCTGATTTAACTTTTGTGGCATCTTTACTGTCGATGGAAATTTTGAAGTTGAGTTGGGCCGTTTTGGTTTGGCAACTTACATTGAGGCTGACTAAGAATAGGATTGGGAATAAGATTGTTTTTAGTTGATTCATTTTCATATCAAATTTGATTTTTGGAAAGGTACGAATTAGCGAAGCATTATGAGAAACAATCATTTAAATAATCTAGTCAATCCATTGAGTACTCTCTAACATAAGTTAGTTAAGAATTTGAATGCATTGTTTTTTCCAAATCATTTGGTCAAACACAAATATTACCTTAATATCGCACAAGCAAGTCCAAACTTATAGTAAACTTGAATTCATAAAAATGCAAAAAACAAGCGATTTCACTCTCATAGGCGCAGGTATCATGTCTGCAACATTAGGCATATTGCTCAAACAACTCAAACCAGACGCAACTATTACGATTTTCGAACGACTTGATAAGGTCGGTGCAGAAAGCTCAGATGCTTGGAATAACGCTGGCACAGGCCACTCCGCATTTTGCGAACTCAACTATACCCCACAGCAAGAAGACGGTTCTGTAGATATTTCAAAAGCGTTAAAAATTAGCTCTGCATTTGAAGTTTCCAAACAACTTTGGGCTTATCTCTGCAAGCAAAAAATGATAAAAGCTGAAACGCCCTTTATTAACGATATCGACCACATGAGTTTTGTATGGGGGGAAGAGAATATGGCCTTTTTGAAAACGCGATATAATGCTTTGACAAAATACGGCATGTTTGATGACATGCTGTACTCGGAATCGCACGATGAAATTGCAGATTGGATTCCATTAATGATGAAAGGGCGAGACTCTGATGAGAAAATTGCAGTCACGCGAATGGCCATTGGGACAGATGTAAACTTTGGAGCGATCACTCGTTCCATGATCGATTACCTCAAAAGATGTGAGGGTGTGGAAGTACATCTAGGTCATCAAGTAAATGATATCGAAGAAGAGAAAAATGGATTATGGAAAATTGACTTGGAAGACTTGGACACGGAGGAAGAGAAAGTCATTTTTAGCAAATTCGTTTTTATTGGTGCAGGAGGAGGTGCCTTGAAATTATTGGAAAAATCGGATATTCCTGAAGGACAAGGCTTTGGAGGATTCCCTGTCAGTGGTCAATTTTTAAGATGTACAAATCCTGATATGGTCGTGCAACACGAAGCAAAGGTTTATGGAAAAGCTGCTTATGGTTCGCCACCTATGTCAGTTCCTCATTTGGATACTCGAATGTTGGATGGAGAGCGCTCTTTGTTGTTTGGCCCCTATGCTGGCTTTTCGACCAAATTTTTAAAACATGGTTCATACTTGGATTTACTCTCCTCCATTGAGGCACATAATATCTGGCCAATGCTATCTGCTGGAATGCAAAATATTTCCCTTACCAAGTATTTGATTGGCCAAGTCGTTCAGTCTCCAGAAGATCGATTTGAGTTTTTAAAATCTTATTATCCGGAAGCTGTTTTTGAAGACTGGGAGTTAGTCACCGCTGGTCAACGTGTACAAATTATTAAAAAAGACGAAGACAAAGGTGGTGTACTCAAATTTGGAACAGAGATCGTAACGAATAAAGATAAAACTTTAGCTGCTTTACTAGGTGCTTCGCCAGGTGCTTCTACTTCTGTTTCTATTATGTTAGACGTATTGGATACTTGTTTCCCTGAGGAGATGAAGTCGAAAGAATGGCTGGCCAAACTGAAGGAAATGATTCCTAGTTACGGTCATTCCTTGATTGATAATGGAGAATATTGTGGTGAGATACGAGACTATACTAGCCGGGTTCTTAAACTGGAGGACGAGGACGATCGCTAAAACGATCTGGATTGGAAGATGGGACCTCCCCTTAATGAGCATTTTTAAAGAACAAAAGCTACCTTTGCATCAATGGATTCCATCAACTACAATGGCAAGCTAATTCCCTCAGACTCACTAATCGCAGGTGCCAACAACCGAGGATTAAAGTACGGAGACGGACTCTTCGAAACCCTCCGTGTCATCAAGGGTAACATCCCCTTTGCCGAAAGGCACTTCAAACGATTAAAAAAAGGAATGAAGGTGCTTTCGCTAAAAGCGCAAAAAGAATTTAACCTTGCCTTTTTCAAATCAGAAATCCTCAAACTAACTGGCAATAACAACGCTAGAGTTCGCCTAAGTATATTCCGCCATGACGGTGGACTATATTTGCCCACACAAAATAAATTCAACTACCTCATTGAAGCAAAAACGCTGGAGGATACTACATTTATATTTAAGCTAAAAGGCATTAATCTCGGCCTTGCAAAAAACATCCAACTCTCTTGTAATCAGCTATCTAAGCTCAAGACTATCAATGCACTTCCTTACATTCTTGCTGCACAGGAACGCAAAAAACTTAAAACTGACGACATCCTTTTGCTCAATCAATATGGACGTGTAGCAGAAGCCAATAGTAGTAACCTTTTCATCTGGACTGGCCGTACACTAAAGACCCCCAAACTGTCAGAAGGTCTCATCGAAGGTATCATTAGATCAGTGATCATTGAGCAAGCAAAACAGATTGGAATCACTGTAAAGGAAGATAAATTAAGTCTACAGGACTTAGACAAGGCAAAATCCATCTTTTTAACGAACAGCATTCAAGGAATTCGTTGGGTGAATCAATTTGAAAATAGTAAATTTGTGCCCTCGATTGGCATAGAGCTAACCGACTTATTAAATAAGCTAAGTAATTCGTCAAAATAATGAAAAAAATACTTGTAGCAAATAGAGGAGAAATCGCTTTACGCGTAATGAGAAGTGCCCGAAAAATGGGCATCAAAACAGTAGCCGTTTATTCGGAAGCCGACCGCAATGCCCCGCATGTAAAGTTTGCAGACGAGGCAGTCCTCTTGGGGCCAGCTCCTTCCAGCGAGTCTTACCTCAAAATGGATAAGATCATAGCTGCCGCAAAATCAACTGGCGCAGAAGGAATTCACCCGGGTTATGGCTTCTTGAGTGAAAACGCTGAATTTGCTCAATTAGCAGAAGCGGAGGGGATCACTTTTATTGGTCCAGCATCCAACGCGATCATCATTATGGGCTCTAAATTGGCGGCAAAAGATGCTGTTAAGAAATACAACATTCCGATGGTTCCGGGAACGGATACCGCTATTACGGATATTGCTGAAGCAAAAATAATTGCCAAAGAAATTGGTTTCCCTATACTGATCAAAGCCTCTGCTGGTGGTGGCGGAAAAGGGATGCGGATCGTAGAAAAAGCTGCGGACTTTGAATCACAAATGGATCGTGCTGTTAGTGAGGCTATCAACTCTTTTGGTGATGGTTCTGTTTTTATTGAGAAATATGTCGCCGGGCCTCGACACATTGAAGTGCAGGTTTTGGCAGATACACACGGCAATGTTGTTCACCTTTTCGAACGAGAGTGTAGCATTCAACGTCGTCACCAGAAAGTAGTAGAGGAAGCTCCTTCTTGTTTACTGACTCCGGACTTACGAGCTGCCATGGGAGCTGACGCAGTCAAGGTAGCCCTCTCTTGCGATTATGTAGGTGCCGGCACCGTTGAGTTTTTGATGGATGCTGACAACAATTATTACTTTCTCGAAATGAATACACGCTTACAGGTAGAACATCCTGTAACGGAACTCATCACTGGTGTCGACTTAGTGGAGCAACAAATATTAATCGCTCGCGGTGAAGCATTGTCTTTCAAACAAGAAGACTTAACAATAACTGGACATGCCATGGAAGTCCGTGTCTATGCAGAGGATTCGCTTAATGATTTTCTACCTTCTACTGGTACTTTGGAAGTTTATAAAACGCCAACAGGAGAAGGCGTTCGTGTGGATGATGGCTATGAAGAAGGTATGGAAATTCCGATTTACTATGATCCGATGATTGCTAAATTAATTACCTACGGTGACAATCGTCAACAGGCTATACAGCGTATGTCAGCTGCAATTGCCGAATATAAAATAAAGGGAATCGAAACGACACTTCCTTTTGGTCGCTTTGTAATGCAACACGATGCTTTTACTAGTGGAAATTTTGACACGCACTTTGTCAAGAAATATTATTCGCCAGATGAATTGAAAAAGGGACAAGAAGCTGAGGCTAAGATAGCTGCTCAATTGGCGATGGATTGGTACTTAAAAACTAAGAAACAGTTGCGTGTACCTGTGCCTAGCAAGGATTCGCCTTGGACTGCTCGTTAAGGTGGATGGGAACGCGGATTGAACGCCTGCCTGGCTTGATGCCAGATCATACAGGGATCTAACGGATCGGAACGGATTTTTTTTTCATGAGACCTGTTTCCCATTGAAATTGTTAGTGGAATCCAAGTGATTTACATTCGAAAAAATTCGTCTAAATCCGATCCAATCTGCCTAATCCGCGTTCCCATCCCTGTCAGAAGAGTCTCGTTCAACAAAAACTAACTTATCATTATCAAAGCGAGCCAAACCTGGGAAAGTAAAATGAGAACCAAAGACCAAAGCATTCTTCTTCTTTATCCGCTCATTAATCAAGTTCAAACTCTCCGTCATCTGCTCCGGATATGAATCAAATCGTGAATACCAATCCGGATGATCTACCTGAATGACATGTCGATATCCATCTGCAATATGAACAAGGGTCTCCCCTTCTGATTCAATCTCTACAGCAAAATGATCTGGGCGATGACCGGGCGTAAATATCATTTTGAAGCCTGGTAAAAATTCCTCTTCTTCGATTACCAATTGGATGCGATTATTTAGACTCGGAAGTTTGTTCGCACCATAGTCTTCTCGATACGCAGCTCCTTTTGCTACAAAATCGGGATCTAAGAATTTCAGGAAAACTGTTTTAAAGTTATCAATCATTCCTTTTCTAATCATATCGTTGGTCCAAAGATCGTATGCTGGCTTTGGAAAGAATATTTTTGTATTGGGGAAGTTATCTAATCCGCCGATGTGATCGAAGTCGCTGTGCGTTATGATGAGGTAGTCAATTTCCTCAGGCTTTAGTTTTGCTTCGGACATGCTTTCCAATAGTTCATTCATTCCTGTACCACAGTCGATTAGGGTTTTGTGCGCTTGAGTTTGAACAAAGAGAATATTGAATCCGATTTTGGTATTGAAATCTTCGTAACCGTGAGATTGCATGGCCGCTAGGAGATCGGCTTCGGGCACTTGGCCTAACTCTTGACGGATGTCGATGGTCTGTGCATTATCTTGCAAGGAGATAAGATTTAGAGCTCCTAATTTAAAGTGGTGTGCTGGCATGTTGTTATTTTTTACGCAAATTAATATTTAAAAACAGGATTTACAATATTGGAATTATTCTGTCTGTTCTATGTAACTAAGTAATTTGACGAAATTATTTGGCAAAGCTGCAATAGAAGGAAGTTATTAAACAGGTGTTCAATTTAAATTTACTCTTGATTAAAGACATGCTTACAATCTAGGGTCCACTGTTTCGCTTTCTAAAGCAAGTATTCCAAATACACTCTCATGTACTTTTCGTAAAGCTGTTTTATTTACAAACCTTTCCAATCCTTCTACCCCTAAAGCAAATTCTCTCAAAGCCAAACTCCTCTTCTTTGACAATCCTCTTTTCCTCAATCTCGATAAATTTTCAGGCATATCGTATTCAGGACCGTAGATGATTCTGAGGTATTCGCTTCCTCTACATTTGACGGCCGGTTGCACCAATCCGTCTTTTCCATGGCTTATAAAATCAAAAGGTTTGACCACCATGCCTTCACCACCCTTTTGCGTCAATGCCAACCACCAATCAATAGCAACTTGAATACTTGCTTCATCATTTGTTTCTACAACCTTGTAAGCTGTCGTTCTGAAGATAGCTGAATCTTGATCGCAAATTTTTTGGATCGTTTTCATATGCCATTCGTGATCTTTGTCGGTATGGACATTTCCTTCTGTCGCCAAGATATGAAAAGGTGCCAATTTATAATCTTCAACCGAATTAACTTCCCAGCAATAATTCCTGTAAGCAGTCTGATATTTACCAATAGCTTCTTTTTTGTAACTAAACTTTTCCAACAATTTGTCTACACCTTCCACTCCCCTAGCCATAAGCTGCTCTAAGGAATCCGTCACAAACGGCAATGCATTAGTCGCTGCAGCACCAACACCGGCATATTGCGATTGCAAGAGTGATTGTGCTTTCGCCGACCAAGGCATCAATTCTGCATCAAGACATAGCCAATCTGTGTCAAACTCTTTCCAAAAACCAGCCGCAGTGATTGCCTGATTTATCCTTTCAAGAAATTCTTTTTCGAGCTTTGCATCATTGAAAAAATTTCTTCCCGTTCTAGTATAGCAAACACCAATGGCATCCGTTTCGATTCCGAATCTTTTGAGAACCGTTTTATTATTTTTACAAACGACAAGAATTGCTCTGGACCCCATATGCTTTTCTTCGCAAATTATTTTTTTTATCCCTTGCTTTTTATAGTAATTGATGGCTTGTTGTGGATGCTCCAAAAAATGATCTAGAGTACTGGTTCCACAAGGCGACATCGTAGGAGGTAAGTACATCAACCATTTGGGATTGATCGCAAATCGACTCATCACTTCCAATGCCGCAATAGAATTTTCTTCTAAGATCGTAATGTTGTTTCTAAGTCTGGTTTGCACAATTCGTTTTCCAATGACATCTTCAATGTCAAGTAAGTCATCGTATTCTTGTTGATGATTCAACTTAGTAGTTTTGACTAAATTGAGTGGTTTCACTGGTTCACAATAAACTGCCTTAGCAGCAACCGAAACGAGTTCTTCTTCTGGATACCTCAAGGCAGTTAACTTGCCACCAAATACACAACCGGTATCAATGTCGATTGTTTTATTGAACCATTCTGCTTCAGGGACGGCTGTGTGGCCATACACTACTTTGGCACTTCCTCTGTACTCAGATGCCCAATTGTACCTGACGGGTAAACCAAATTCATCTATCTCTCCAGTCGTTTCACCATAAAGACAAAATGACCTTACTACTCCCGATCCTCTGCCTTGCATTTCTTCTTTCAAACCGGCATGAGCTACTACTAATTTTCCATGATCAAAAACGAAATGACTGGTTAAGCTGTAGAGGAATTCCTTTACATCTTCGATGAATGTCTCTGGTTCATTTTGTAATTGTTGGATCGTTTCAGCTAATCCGTGATTGAGATTTACATTTTTTCCGTTTAACTTTTTCTGCAATTTCATGTCGTGGTTTCCGGGAACACAAT
>CAKZUK010000182.1 GCA_937921775.1 uncultured Saprospiraceae bacterium | reverse complement strand
GCAATTCTATCTAATTTTTTTAAGGGAAAATATAAATACTTTAAAACACTTTCTATATAACTATTAGTCTAATCAATAGGATTTATTGCTTGAATAAATCGATCATTTTTACTATTATTCGAATTTTTTTTTCTGGATGATAGACTAAAGTATTAACAGACTTGAGTCCTCTTTTTTAACCCGTGATTTACAAGATGTTAATTTTATAACATTTTGTGCACTTTGTATTTTGAATGATTTTTTATCTTTCACATCTGTTCACACCCTTATAAATTGACCTTACTTTCCTTGTCTCAGTAGCATATCTAAAGCAATCATTTGATTAAGTACACTGTAAGCTAATTTTCTTTATGTTTTGAAAGTAGACTTTTTGTTCAAATCGAGGCACGCACGGAACCTGATAGCCTTAGTTATCAAGGTGAGTACAGAACGAAGAGTTGGATAAAAAGATCTTTTTCAAAATGTAATTAATTTTATGTTACAGTGTATTGAAGTTGTTTGAAAAGAAATGGAATTTATTGCAGGCGCTTGATTCCTTATTAAATCTAGTCATTTTTCAATGCACTACAAAGTATCTTCATTTTATCTCCATTGTCATTCCGAGCAAGCTTGAAACTTGTAGCACTACTTTCTCTCCTTTAAATACCGCAAAATACTCAAGCGCAAATCTTCTCCATTCTCATCCTCATGCACCTTCACAATATCCGCATGATCTTTCGTCAAATATTTATAATCATAACCACTCAACATAAAGGCAGACATAGCAACCGTATATGTTTTTTTGACATCGAGCATTGTACCTGCTACATGCCAGTTTTGATAAGCATCCAGCTCTAATTTATAGCGTTGCAGATAAGCACCATTTCCCTGACGGGATTCACTCTCATCCAAAAGTTTTTTCAATAAAGAACCCTTCATTTCAACCTGAACTAATTTACCACCATAAGGCAAGGCTCTAAAAATATCAATCGGACTTACGTTACCAGTAATTTGATCATCTAGTCGAACTGAACCACTATTCATAATTGCAGCATCAACATTTTTCGATGCTAAGTAAAACGACTTGACGCAGACTTCACCTAGATTGGTTTGCTTATGGCGAATACTACTTTCACGACCATCAAGCGGAATCTCAGAATAGTAAATCACTTTATTTGGATTATCAACTATTTCAGAAATTTTACTCATCAATATTTTTGACCATTTATCTACCACTTTTGCGACAGGAGGGTGATCTGGAATACTGTCATCAATCTTTTTTAATTCAGATTTGAGGGTACACTTTTTTGTTTTTTTATTGTAGGTCAATCGATGAATATAAACAGACTTGACATTAGCATCTGCTTTGGCAATAGCCACATTACCAACTTGATGCAACATATTGTCATGATCATGGCCGCCCATGAAAAGTGGGACTGATTGCTGTCTCTTCGCCAACTCCATATCTTGGTCGATACGCAAATGCGTCAAACCAATCACCACATCGGTAGATTTCGAAAGTTCTTTTATCGCAAGATCAGCAGCAGCATAAAAATCATCATAGTGCACATAGTCTTTTTGATTTACAGGAAGGGTTACCCCAAAAATTCCAACCTTAATGTCTGTTCCATCTGCATCAGTGATTTCCCATGTGTAAGTATGTGAAGCAAATTCTTTACGACCATTTTTTTCTTTGTAGAAAGGATAGGTTTTATCTCCACAAACTTGAAAGGTATTGCAAGTCGTCCAGTCAAAATCTGATTCATTCATCCGTTCTTGTAATTCATGCTCCTTGATATCAAACTCATGATTTCCAAAAGTGGTCAGATCAAAACCAACTGCGTTCATTACTTCCACCATGTGTTTCCCTTTGATCTTTTTGCCTTCATATTTTAAGGTTCCGATTAAGGATGGGTTTATAAAATCACCAGCATGCACCGTGAGTGTATTTTTGTTTGCCGCTAAAAGCTTTTGTCTAACAGTCCCAACTCGTGCCAGTCCACCAACTTTTCCACCAGAGAGTGGGGTAATCTCATACACATCATTCGCCTGCATAAACACAAACTCAATGATCCCATCATCAGTCGTTTGCTGAGTCAGTTGTTTGCTCGGTTTACACGAAAGAATGAACAAGAAGGACAAGATGAAAAGGAGACTGCTGTAATTGCTGATTTTGATTTTACTCATTTTAGACTTTTTTAAAGCTTCAAAAGATGATACCTGATTGGATTTGCTAAGATAGTTTAATTGCTTTGTTTCACAAATAATGAGACCGCTTCGCATCACATAGAGATTTGCCCTAGTTTTGACTCTACGATATTGTGTCACGGCTGAGTGAAGTCTATCAGCGAAGTGATTTATTAAGGAAGCTTTTCAGCCGACTGCTCTCTCAAGCTAGCCATTTGAAAGTAGCAGCAGTCTTTTCTGTGGAAAAGACCTCAATTAATTAAAAAAATCCGATCTTTGCCCCACAATAAAAAACTGTGCAAGAATTAGTCGTCAAATTAGATCAAGCAGCTGTCTTTCAACAAGATAGAGAATGCGTACTGCATGAGGTCAATCTCGAAATCGAGGCAGGCTCGTTTAATTATTTGATTGGACGGACGGGAAGTGGCAAAAGTAGCTTGCTTAAAACTCTATACGCAGCCTTGCCTTTACTAAAAGGAACAGGTCTTGTCACAGGCTTTGATCTCAACAAGCTGGATCGAAAGTCAATTCCTTTATTACGCAGGAAATTAGGAATTGTATTCCAAGATCTAAACCTGCTCAGCGATCGAAATGCAGAGGCTAATTTACAGTTTGTACTAAAAGCGACAGGCTGGAAAAGTAAGAAAAAAATGACGGCACGCATCGCTGAGGTCTTGGAGTCCGTTAGATTATCAGAGCATATTCACAAAATGCCTCACGAGCTGTCAGGCGGGGAGCGGCAGCGTCTGGCTATTGCAAGGGCTCTACTTAATCAACCAACTTTACTCATAGCTGATGAGCCAACTGGAAACCTTGATCCAGATACAGCAGATTCAATTGTTGAACTAATTAGAGATGTGTCAACGACTAATAATACAGCAGTCATTTTTGCGACACATGATTACCGAATTATTCAACGTTTTCCTTCACGTATTATCCGTTGCTCAAGAGGACGGGTGATTGATGAAGAGAATTTTGTAGTTTAAACTAAACGAGTGAAACCTTCTATTGATAGTAAACTACAAACATTTTTGCCTTGCAGTTTACTTTTACACATTTATAAAAATACAAATAAGTTTAATTGTCGAACTTTGCGAAGTGAAACTTCAATTTTATTGATCTGAATAAACCGTGATTATGAACAAAAAATTACTACTTACTCCTATTTTCTTGTTATCGCTTTGCTTTTCCATGCAAGCTCAAAACACAGTTGGCCTCCTTTCTTATGATTTTACGAAAGTCTATGATGGCTATAATTTGATGTATCCTCATAATCAACCCAATACCTATTTACTAAATAATTGCGGAGAGATTGTACATACTTGGTCAGACTCAACTAACTATCGCCCAGGAAATACAGCTTACATCATGCCGGATGGTAATCTGATAAAAACCAAACGCCCTTCTGCTGTAGCTGGTAACCCGATTTGGGCTGGTGGTGGCGGAGGTATTGTCGAAATTAGAGATTGGGATAATGATTTGGTTTGGAGCTTTACGCAAAATGATGAGTTTGCTCGCTTACACCACGATATTGCACCACTCGCAAACGGTAATATCTTGATGGTTTCTTGGGAATTAAAAACAGAGGCAGAATGTATCCAAGCTGGTCGTGACACTGCTATCATAACGCAGCAAAAATTATGGCCAGATTATATTTTAGAAGTTGACCCATCTACTGACCAGATTGTATGGGAATGGCATGTTTGGGATCACTTAATTCAAGATTTTGATGCAACAAAAGACAACTTTGGAGTGGTGGAAGACCATCCTGAATTGGTCAATGTTAATTATCAGACTAATGGTGGTGATCCGGATTGGATGCACGTCAATGCGATGGATTATAATGAAGAGCTTCAGCAAATTATGATTTCTGTTCCTACTTTTTCAGAAGTTTGGGTGATTGATCATACCACGACGACTGAGCAAGCAGCCTCTCATACAGGTGGCCAAAGCGGGCGAGGTGGTGACCTAATGTATCGTTGGGGTAACCCAATCACTTATGGTGGTGGAACTGCCGATGATCAAACGCTTTTCTATCAGCATGATGTACAGTGGATTGATGATTTCCTCGAAAGTACACATCCACAATATGGAAAAATGGCTGCTTTCAATAATCGAGTTGGTACGAATTATTCTACTGCAGAGATATGGACGCAGCCTTGGGATATGTACAGTTGGGAATATACTTATGGCCCCAACAATTATGGTCCTGCTGCGCCAGAGCAAACCTTTTTCCACCCAGATACTTTTCCAATGTATTCTACGGGCTTGTCAAGCATTCAAGTTTTACCAAACGGGAATACCTTATTGAGTGCTGGTCGTTTTGGCTACACTTTCGAAATGACACCAGAAAATGAAATCGTTTGGGAATACAAGACGCCGCTTTTAGCTGGTAATCCTGCCACTCAAGGTGACACACTTGCGATCAATAATAATTTGACTTTTCGTATGAAGCGTTACCCAAGTAGTTATGCTGCCTTTAATAACAGAGATCTAACGGGTAAAGGATATTTGGAGCTGAATCCCAATATTGACTTCTGTGATATTTCAACCAATGTTGTTAATCCAGATGATACCTACTCCTTGCGCATTTATCCAAACCCAGCCGATAAGATGGTGACGATAGAATGGGAAGGTTGGATGTATGATAAGATTGAAATTTTCGATTTGCTAGGTCGCCGTATTGAATCTTTTGAAGCTACTGGTGGTCGCAAATATTTGGATACTTCTGATTGGAATCCGGGAATTTATTTGCTGCAGATTAATGGCGCTGATGTTCGTAAGCTGATGATTGCTCGTTAGATAGAATTGAAGCAGTATACGGATTTGAAATCTGTTTAGCTTGAGGCCAGGTCAGACAGAGATTGAACATATTAAGGACGGATTTTTTCTTTTAACGCGAACACTTATTTTGAGTGCGTTAACTGCGAAAAATCCGTCCTTGTCGTTTTGCTTGTGTTCCGATCCCCGTCAGAGACTTACTTCATCAACTCCAAGGCCTTGTTCACTTCTTGAACAGGAAACTTACAAACCTTATTTTGGCAAACATAAATCATCGTTTCGCCTTCCTGTAATTTGTTTTTAAGTAATTCTAAACCACCTTCCGTTTTACCACCAAGCAATAAAGCATTTGGTAGATAGTGACTCAACATTTCCTTGTGGAGTGGAGCATAGTCATTACCAATGATTGCAACTTCATAAGGAGGCTGAGTCAAGCTCAAATACAAACTACACCAGTTAGAATAGAAATTTGGTTGATCTGAAGTTGAAAGTGTTTCAGAAATATTGTGCATCATCTCCTTTGCCTTGTCGGTGTAGGCAGTATTGTACATGTAAGTACCCAAGCCGAAAAGAGAGCGAGCCATTGCAGAATTTGAACCAGGAATGACATTATCCGCTAGTTCCATTTTGCGAGCAATAAGTGGCGGGTCTAGATCAGAAGTATAGTTGAACATACCGTTTTCAGTATTCTGAAAATGAGCGATAGCGTAGTCCGTAAGACCTTTTGCTTTTGTAAGCCATTGCTCATCAAGTGTAGCCTGATAGAGCGAAGTGAAGGCATCAATAGTCAAAGCATAATCATCTAGAAATCCGTTGATTACTGACTTGCCGTTTTTGTAATTTCTGTTGAGACGGGAATCAGATTGCATCATTTTAACAGTAATGAAGTTCGCATTTGCAATAGCGGTGTTAAGATATTCTTCATCACCAAATGCTTTGTATGCGTCAACATAACCTTTTAGCATTAAGGCATTCCAACTAGTCAAAACTTTATCATCCAATCCTGGTCGAATTCGTTTGGAACGAGCTGTAAACAATTTTTCTTCCGCACCTTTTATAATTTTGGCAAGTTCTTCTTCTGTGAGGCCTTGTTTTTTTGCAATAGATTTTGAGGATGCTTTACGATGCAAAATATTCTTTTTGTGTTCCCAATTCCCTTTTGATTTTACTTCGTAGTAATCACAAAAAGCCTTGTTCACTTTTTCATCAGTCAGCACAGCATCAATTTCCTCTTTTGTCCAAACATAAAACTTACCTTCCTCGCCCTCGGAATCGGCATCTAGTGAAGAGTAAAATCCGCCAGATTTATCGGTCAATTCTCTTTTGATAAAATCCAATGTTTGACGAACCGTTTTTTCGTAAAGTGGATTTTTGCTTAAAGCAAATGCATCACTATACAAACTTACCAACTGGCCATTATCATACAGCATTTTTTCAAAGTGAGGAGCCAACCAAATACCGTCGGTAGAGTAGCGGGCAAAGCCGCCACCTATTTGATCGTAGATACCACCTAGTGCCATTTTTTCAAGTGTCGTATTGACTGCTTCTAGCGCTTTACTATTACCAGAAAGATGGTGATAAGCTAACAGAAATTGATAGTTATTAGGCATCGGAAACTTAGGAGCACCTTTGCGGCCACCATCTTTAAAGTCAATGTTTTTCAAAAATTTACTAGCGATATCATCAAGCTCAGAACGATTGAAATTTTGATCACCGGTATTGATATTAATCCCTTCACTGCTTTGTAGGCCTTCGGTAAGTTGGACGGCATATTCTTCTAGCTTTTCTGGTTCATCAGCTCGTAGTTTGATAAAGTACTCAAGTATTTCCAACCAATTCTTTTTTGGAAAATAAGTTCCAGCCCAAACTGGACGACCATCAGGCAATGCAAATGCATTTAGTGGCCAACCACAACTTTTACCAGTAGCCATGTGACAGGCCGTCATATAGACGTCATCTACATCAGGACGTTCCTCTCGATCAACTTTGATGCAAACAAAATTTTCGTTCATCACTTTTGCAACAAGCGAATCTTCAAAAGACTCATGTTCCATTACGTGGCACCAGTGACAAGCTGAGTAACCGACACTGATCAAGAGCATTTTGTCTTCTTTTTTAGCTTTTTCAAGCGCTTCATCATTCCATGGATACCAGTCAACCGGATTGTACATATGCTGTAGCAGATAAGGGCTACTTTCTTTAGCAAGATGATTGGTTGGGCGACCTTGGTGATCGACTGTTTGTGAATTATTTGCAGTATTCCCGTTTGGAGATTTACAAGCAAATACAAAGAGAATGGAGATGAAAAGTATAAATCGGATATTTATCATGTGCTTAGAATTTTGGCAAAGATAGAGAAACTTGGAAGCTGGCCAAATTGAATATTTTAAGAAGTTTTTAAACCATTACTTTGCTTGCTTCAATGCAAATACGACACCTATTTCGCGGTAAAAGATAAGATTGCATTATAGATTTTCTTTTTAAATTCTTATATTGTTCTCAGTCAGTACTTTATGCAGGTGGAATAATCGCCTATGTTTAATAAAATTAAGCATTGGAACTAAGTGCTAGATGAATTGGTTAAATAAATATCGCTCAATAAAATAATTGATTTACTATAAGAAGAAATAATAAAAGCTCTATCAAGCTGCCTTATAGCAAGATCTATAAGCTGTCCTTTTTACTCAACATTTAAAACTCTAATCCTATGAAATGGCGAAGACTTAACGGTGACAAAATTAAACTACCTATTAAAGAGGCAGTTGAGAAGACCATAATCAAAGAACTTGGTGATGGACACAAACTGAAAATCTGTATTGGTACAGACTCACAAGTGAGAGGAGGAGTGATTGAATTTGCGACAGTAATTGTATTTCTTCGTGAGAAAAAAGGTGGATTCTTCTATATCCAAAATTCCAAAACCAATGTAAAAATGGGTATTCGCGAGCGAATGATCTCAGAAGTTGGTAAATCAGTTGAAATCGCATACGCACTATGTGATTTACTGGATAGATATAAAGTCGAATTGGAAGTCCACGCTGACATCAACACAGATCCACACTTCCAGTCAAACACAGCCCTAAAAGAGGCTATGGGCTACATTCTAGGAATGGGCTTTGTTTTCAAGGCAAAACCAGATGCATTCGCTAGCTCAAGCTGTGCAGATAAAGTGGTCTGATAGCTCATAGCCACAAATCTTAGTTGACCATAAAATCATACAACATATAAAGCCATTCTGTTCATTCAGGATGGCTTTTCTAGTTCATTTTACTAGGGAATTCTGCTATGGAGTAAAATACAAGAGCTAAGATCCCTGATATTATGGTAGTTTTGTCTGTTTTTTGCAATAATCTCTCGATTAACTGCTCCCAACAAACCTTTATTTCTCATATTTGTTCCGATTAAAAGCCTATTTACAAGGAGTTACTTTTTTTATAACTCTTTCAACTAAATTAACTGTAATTTATTATGAAACGATTTGTATTCCTATTGGCCTTTATGGTCGCTTTTGGGACTACTACTTTTGCGCAAAAAAGTGGTATTGAATTTATTGAATATGACCTTGATAATGGTTTGCATGTCATCCTACATCAGGACAACACAACACCAATCGTTGCAGTCTCTGTGATGTATCATGTGGGCTCTAAAAATGAAGACCCTAAGCGTACTGGATTTGCTCACTTTTTCGAACATCTTTTATTTGAGGGGTCTGAAAACATTAAGCGTGGGGAATTTGACAATTATATTGGAAATGCTGGAGGATCAAACAACGCTAATACCTCAAACGACCGAACCTTCTACTACGAAGTAATGCCATCCAATCATCTAGGAACGGGGCTTTGGCTTGAGTCTGAAAGAATGCTGCACGCCAAAGTTGAAAACGTTGGAATCGAAACACAAAGACAAGTTATAAAAGAAGAGCGTCGACTTAGAGTTGATAATCGTCCATACGGAAGAGTAGTGGAAGAAATCATGAAACGGGCATTCAAAAAGCATCCGTATCAATGGCCAGTTATCGGGTCGATGGATCACCTTGATGCTGCAACAGAATCTGATTATGTTAATTTCTACAAAACGTTTTATGTTCCGAATAATGCAGTTCTATCCATTGCCGGTGACATCAATATAGAAGAAACCAAAGCAAAAGTATTGCAATATTTTGGGAGTATTCCTCGAGGTACCGCACCTATCTATCGTCCAAGTATAGTAGAGCCAGAGCAAATGTCTGAAATCATTGACACCGTTTATGATGCAGTTCAGTTACCCGGAGTTATTCAAGGATATCGGATTCCTGCTCAAGGAACCGAAGACTATTATGCGGTGAGTATGTTGAGTACCTTATTAGCTGACGGAGAAAGTTCTCGTTTGTACAAGTCTTTAGTAGATGAGGAACAAAAGGCAGTTTTTGTTGGAAACTTTCCTTTTTCTTTAGAAGATCCAGGAATTTCATTAGCATTTGGAATTGCCAATATGGGCGTTAGCGAGAAGGAATTAGCAGAAGCTATGAACGCTCAAATAACTAAGGTGCAAAACGAGTTAATCTCTGAACGAGAGTTTCAAAAATTAAGAAATAAAGTTGAATCTGACTTTGTCACTGCTAACTCAAGAATAGTTGGTGTTGCAGAAAGTCTAGCAAACTATCACATGTATTTTGGCAATGCCAATTTGATCAATACAGAGTTGGAGCGTTACATGAAAGTAACTCCTCAAGATATTCAGCGAGTGGCTAAAAAATATTTTAGTGCTAAGAATAGAATCACTTTGTACTGGATGCCTAAGGTGGATACTCCCTAGGAATTAGAATTAGAATGGAAATAAACGATTCGCTTTTAGATAAGCTAGGTAGTGATTTAAAGCTACTACTTGTACATTCTAATAACTACAATATGAAAGCACGATAGTGGGGAACTTCCGTCTTCCGTTTTCGGACTTCAGTCTTAATTTATCAAATTTAAAAAGAACTTTCTAATGAAAAATATATTCTTCTTTTGCTTTATAAGCCTTCTATTTTTTACGCAGTGTACGCCAAAGCTTGGTGAGACTGTGAAAAAAGATATTCCAGGTAGTACCGACATGCCTGTTGTTGACAAACCAGTTACATTTAGAAGCGCACCTCCAGTTGCAGGTCCTGCACCACGAATTAAAATGGGCAAAGCTGAGCAATTTAGACTAGACAATGGCTTACAGGTCATTGTAGTTGAAAACCGTAAGTTGCCTCGAGTTTCTTATCAGTTATTTGTTGATGCTCCTTCTATTCACGAACGTTCAACTGCTGGAGCAATCCAACTCGCAGGTGATATGCTCAATAAAGGAACTGCATCTAAAAAGAAATCTGATATTGATGAAAGCATTGATTATATCGGAGCTACTTTGAGAACAAGCGCAAGTGGGATGTATGCTGCTTCCTTGAAACGACACAACACCGCTCTTTTGGAAGTGATGTCTGATGTTTTACTTAATCCAAGTTTTCCACAAGAAGAGTTTGATAAATTAGTGAAGCAATACAACTCAAACCTTGCTCAATCAAAAGATGACCCAAGCTCACTCTCAAGAAATATTTCCAATCAAGTAGTATACGGAAAAAATCATCCTTACGGAGAATCTATGACAGAAGAAACTTTGGCGAACATTACTATTGCAGATGCGAAGGCTTATTACAAGGATTATTTTAAACCAAATATTTCATACTTAATTATTGTTGGAGACATCTCTCTTAATGAAGCGAAACCGATGGTTGAAAAGTACTTTGGAAAATGGGAAGCATCTTCTAATGTCATCAATAAAACGTATAAAACACCAGTTCCGCCAAATGGTGCAACCGTTGATTTTGTTAACAAGTCAGGGGCAGTCCAATCTGTTATTAACATTACGTATCCAGTAGACTTAAAGCCAGGAACACCAGACGTAATCAAGTCAAGTGTGATGAATACTTGGTTGGGAGCTGGCGTATATTTTGGTAATAGATTGAATCAAAATTTACGTGAAACGAATGCTTATACTTACGGAGCTCGCTCTAGCTTGAATACAGATAAAGAGGTAGGCTATTTTGCCGCGGGTGCTTCTGTGAGAAATGAAGTAACAGATAGTTCGGTTATTGAGTTTATGAATGAATTCAAATATCTTCGAAATACTAGAATTGATGAAGCTGAATTGCAAAAAGTAAAGAACGTATTGAGTGGTGCCTTTGGCCGATCTCTTGAAAGTCCTGAAACCATTGCACGTTTTGCATTGAACACAGCTCGTTATAAATTACCTGCGGATTACTATTCCACTTACCTTGAGAAGTTACAGCGTGTGACTGCTGATGATGTGATGGCTATGGCTAAAAAATATATTAGACCAAACAATGCGCATATCGTTGTGGTAGGAAACAAAGATGAAGTAGCCGATAAATTAGTACCTTTTGCAAAAAGTGGAAAAGTGAATTTCTACGATTATAAAGGTAATTTACTCAAAATGGATGACGAAGTAATTCCTGCCGGAGTAACAGCAAAAACGGTTGTCGAAGATTACATTAACGCAATTGGCGGTCGCAAAAAACTCGAGGCTGTAAAATCGTTTGAAGCTGAAATGGCAACAGAAATGCAAGGCATGGCATTGAAACTTGAACTTTTCCAAATGACTCCTGACAAGTACGCCTTATTCGTTTCTATGGGAGGTAACGTAATGCAAGCTGAAGTTATGAATGGAGATAAAGGACTTGTAAGCGGGATGGGAAATAGCAAGAAGGTTGAAGGAGCTGAAATGGAAAACATGAAAGATAAGGCGATCACATTTCCTGAATTGACCTATGCTGAAGCAGGAGTTAAAATGGATTTGAAAGGGATTGAAATGATAGAAGGGATCAAAGCTTATAAGATCGAAACTACGAGCCCGAAAGGAAGTAAAGAGACTCATTTTTACGATGTAAAAACCAGTTTAAAAATCCACACCATCTCTACTGAAGAAGAGGGTGGACAAAAAATGGTTTCAACCAGAGCACTATCTAACTACAAAGATGTTGATGGCATTCTTTTTCCGCATACAATGACCGTTACCAACTCGGCCATGCCTATGCCAATGAAGATGGAAACCAAGAGTATTAAGATCAATGGTGATATTGATCAGAGTGTTTTTAGTATTGATTAATCGATTGTTTAGTAAGTTAAATCAGCTAATAAGCAGTTTGATTTAGACAAACAAATTCACTACAATCCCGAATTGCCAGTTGGTAGTTCGGGATTGTTTGTTTTCTTATCGCTTGACAATAAGAATTGTCTCATAAAAGTTTGCAATGCCCTCAATTTTTACAAGCTTTACACCTTCGCATTAAACAGACCATATTTACCATGATTCAAGTATACGTAACAGGAGGAACCTTCGACAAGGATTATAATTTCATAACCGGAAAATTATATTTTAAAGATACACATCTGGCTAAAATGTTTGAACGAGGTCGTTCGACACTCGATATTGACGTAAAGACTTTGATGATGCTCGATAGCCTCGAAATGACCGAGGCAGATCGCGATATCATCATCCACAATTGCCGGAAATCTAGTTCAGATCAAATAATAATTACTCATGGTACTGACACTATGGTAGAAACAGCATCTGCTCTTGCTAGTGCAAAGATTGAGGGTAAAACCATACTTCTGACGGGTGCCATGGTACCTTATGCTTTTGGAACCTCCTCTGACGGATTTTTTAATCTGGGATCTGCACTGGCTTTCGCCCAAACACTGGAGGCAGGGGTTTACGTAATCATGAATGGCCGCTACTTTACTTGGGACAACGTAAGGAAGAATCGGCGGACTGGCTACTTTGAAGATTTGATGGATACCTGATAAATTAAATTAGATTTAGAATTTGTGAAATAGCTGGAATTAGATTTTATTCCTTAATGGAAATTTCCCATCTCCAGCTTTTCAATCCAAACAAAAAACACCCTAGTTGATCAACAATAAGATACACCTCCTATGTCAAAAGAAAAATCATGGTTTGTTTCTTGGTTTGATACCAAATACTATCATACACTTTATAAAAATAGAGACGATGTAGAAGCTCAACTTTTTTTAGATAATCTAATCACCAAATTAAATCCAAGCAAGCGATCCAGATTATTGGACCTAGCTTGCGGGAAGGGGAGGCACTCTATCTATTTGGCTAGTAAAGGTTATCAGATGGAAGGAGTGGACTTGTCTGCACAAAGTATCAAACACGCTCAAAAATTTGCACACGAAAAATTGACCTTTGATACACATGATATGCGCATGGTGTATAAAGCTCGGCACTTCGATTTTATCCTCAACCTCTTCACTAGTTTTGGTTACTTTGATGATGAACAAGATTCACTTGATACATTGATTAGCGTAGCAAAAGGATTGAAGAAGAATGGAACCTTCGTCATGGATTTCTTCAATGCAACAAAGGTTATTGCCAATCTGAAAACACGTGAACAAAAGACAGTGGACGGTGTTTGTTTCAAAATAAGACGCTCGGTGAAAAACGGATTCATTATAAAAAACATCCAATTTACAGATAAGGGCAAATCATATAAATTTGAAGAAAGAGTTCGCGGATATACTTATCGGGATTTGAAACAACTTTTTGAAAAAGCAGACTTGGAAATTGTGGAGCATTATGGAAATTACCAATTGAAAAAGTATATAGCAAAATCTTCGGACCGTTTGATTCTAATTGCCAAGAAAAAATAAATGGAAGAGAATAAAGAGACTCATAAGGGAAACAAAACCGACTAAATAGTGGGCTTCTCACAATCAATCTTTGTGCTCATTATAAGGTGGTGAGAAAGGAGGTGCTTTTACCATCGTAGTTTGTATTATTTGTTTCTTTGGAGTGAAAAATACCTTCGTCTGATTCAGTATCCTTTTATCTTACTGGATAAGTACAAAAATTAATTAAAACAATGGAAGCCATACTTGAGCTAGATCAATATCTATTTGAGTTTATTAATTCAGCTTGTCAAAATGCATTTCTGGATTGGTTGATGCCGATGTGGCGAAACAAATACTTTTGGATTCCGCTCTATTTATTTCTAATTTTCTTCCTCCTTTTTAACTACAAGCTAAAAGGCCTGCTACTCATACTCACCGTGGTAACCGCTGTAGGAATTTCTGACTTCACTAGTAGCCAGCTCATTAAGAAAAAAGTAGAACGCCTACGGCCTTGTAAGCAAAAAGAGCTGGTGGTCCAATTACATGTACCCTGTGGCAGTGGCTATAGCTTCCCATCATCACATGCAACCAATCATTTTGCTGTAGCTATGTTATTGATAGGTACATTAGGCCGTCATTTTCGAAGGATTAAATTACCTTTGTTCCTTTGGGCAGCATCGATTGCGCTTGGCCAAGTCTATGTCGGCGTGCATTATCCGATAGATGTCTTGACTGGAGCCTTATTAGGAAGCGCAATTGGAAGCTTTCTTGCTTGGCGATTTGTCGTTTGGGAAACTAGATTTGAAAAACGAGAACAGGCTTAAGTTAAAGTTACCATGTGAAATCAAACCTATAACTGCGACTGAAACCGCTATGTTTACAAAATTGTCGAGAAAACTGCAAATGAAACTGCCACTTTAATTTAAAAGCATACTACCGTTATAAATGGAAATCTGGGAATATATATTACTTTTTATTTGCGTTCTGATTGGAGGAAGTGTAGCACTCTACTACAAAAAATACCAGCAACGATATCTCAATCATCTGCTAACCTTTAGTGGAGCTTATATCATGGGAATCGCTGTTTTGCACTTGATGCCTGAAGCTTTCGATAACGGTAGTCACTACGCAGGCACAGCCATGCTCTTTGGTTTTTTCGTCCAACTCTTACTCGAACAATTGAGTGGGGGAGTCGAACATGGACACATTCACCCTCACGGACATCGCAATTACAAATACCTTTATCAAGTAGTATTAGGTCTTTGCTTACATGCCTTTTTTGAAGGACTGCCGCTCGGTAATTATGCTGCACTAGAATGTGCACATGCAGGTCACGATCATGGAGCTGGCCATCTTCTTTATGGAATCATTTTGCATAAAGCACCTGCGGCCTTTGCCCTATCTGCGCTGCTAGTAAGTAGTGGCTTTAGAAATAAAGAAATCATAATTTGCCTCATCATATTTGCCTCTATGTCACCTCTAGGCGCTGGCTTAGCAGAATTTTTGGGTGAAACAGGTTGGTGGGATTGTGCGAAGCAAAAACTAGTAACGGCCTTTGTCGTCGGTTCTTTTTTGCATATCGCAACTACCATATTATTCGAAACCGAAAGTGGTGGTCACCACAAACTACCACTTGTCAAAGTCGGCATGATAGCGATAGGCTTATTGATTGCTTTTCTCACTATATTATAGAACAAAAAAGGCAGCGCCGAAGCACTGCCTAATGATAATGTTCAAAAGGATCACTGGTCTTAATGAGCAGCGATGGGAAAAATCTTTCGTTTTCGTTTTGTTTTAATGCGTCTTACTTAAGTCTGCTAAAGGATAGCTCTTATAATTAAGAGCCATAGCGTCTACCAAATGGACTAGCCCCGACTCAGTGTAGCCGAAGACAAGTTATTATTTAACCAACTTCCGTCCCTTAATAAATTCTCGAATACCGCCTCTCAACAAATGTTCCTGGCCAGTATTATCAACATAGAAGATCTGAACTTCAAAGTTCTTTCCGTTCTTCTTTTGATTGTTGAAGTGAGCGATCTCAATAGAGTTACCATCAAATGTAAAAGGCACTCCTTTTGAATCTTTATCACTATCCGGGAAGTTAGGATTGCTCTCAACATAAGATAGGATTTCGTTGGTATCCGTATTTACTACTTTTGCAACAAATTTCTCGTCAAGAAGTAACTGGTGATTATCGTGAATCAATTGGAAGTTCAATAGGGTATAAGCCCATTTTGAATTTTTCTTTCCAATTTTTGTGATCTTTTTGCCAAAACGTTTTTTCTGAAGAGAAACATTTTGGTAAACAACACGGGTATTGTCAATGATATTTCCAACACGAGCCAAACGAGCTTCTTCCATTTGAGTCGCCATCAAATCCTGTTCTACTTTTTGTTTTTCAATATCAATCTTTTCTTTGGTGCGTTCGATAGTTGTGATGGTTTGTCGCATCTCAACTTTCTCGGCTTCGAGTTGATTAATGCGCTGCTGATCCAACTGATCCTGACGAGCAAGTTCTGAAATCTCAAGCTTTATCGCATTATAAGATTGTTCGATTGACTTCAACTTCTTAGACAAACTTTTTAAAGTCTTGTCCTGCTTTGAAATCTTTCTACGCAATCGTCTTGCTGTAGATTCCAACTGAGCTACACTGTCTCTTAGTTGCTCAATTTTGGTTTCGTAAGCGAAGTTTAATTCCTCTACAGAAATCCGAAGATTCGTTTCTTCTTCTAAGGTGTTTTGAAGATATTCAATCTCACCAATTTGATGAACGATTGTCTTGTCTCTGTCGTCAAGCGTATTATTTTGGTGTGTGCTGAATGCTGCAAGCCCAATAATTATGATTGAACCTAAAGCTGCTAATAGTGTTCTGGTCATGAGTGTTTTAATTAATAGGTGTTTTATAATATTATTATCAATTCTCTAGTTGAATACACTGTAACATAAAATTAATTACATTTTGAAAAAGATCTTTTTATCCAACTCTTTGTTCTGTACTCACCTTGATAGCTAAGGCTATCAGGTTCCGTGCCTGCCTCGATTTGAACAAAAATGCTACTTTCAAAACATAAAGAAAATTAGCTTACAGTGTATTGAAGCGGTTAAAACAACTTCGTTTTATAAAAAGCTAATTTCAAAATCTTCTTGTTCTGAATTTCGACTGATCGTCATATCCAGTGCTGTCAGAAATATTTTCTCTTCTTTCTTATTTTTAAAGACAGGCTTCTCTGAAAAGGAGATAACTAGCTGTTGCTTATTGTCTTCTATTTTTTGTATTCGAAGTGATTTACAAATACCTTTTTCTTTGTTCTTATCGATGAATGCATTTAAAGCATCTAATAGTTGATCTCCGCTGCTTTTTGCAATCTTACACGCTGTCCATTCAAGTTTAAGCCGCTCAGGATTGTAATCATAAATGAAGGCTACTGAATTATCTACTTTCTGACTTTTTGTAGGGAAAATCGAAGCTTTGCTAATAGGAATAGATTGACGATCCGTTGGATTAGAACAGCTACAAAGTTGAACTATAGCCAGCATAAGGATAATGTTAAGATTTTTCATTGGCATGGTCTATTCTATTATTGGTGCCTGATGCAATGTTAATGAGTTAATTACACATTATAATAAAAATATATTTAACAAATATTATTCCAAAATAATAGGTATTAAGTCCTTGTACGAGAGTTTTGACTTTTTGGCTTATATTTGTCTCATTATTTTATAAAATTTTACAAATCATATAGTGAACGAAGCTCGTCAAACCACTAACCACATTCTCATGATACGCCCAAGCCACTTTGGGTTTAATGAAGAAACTGCTGCCAGCAATGCCTTTCAATCAAAAACCGATCAGTTAACCGCATCAGAAATCAGCAAAAAAGCGATGGAAGAGTTTGATGGGATGGTTCGTATGCTGAGATCACTGGATATTGAGGTCATTGTAATGGATGATTCTCCTCAATTCCAAACGCCAGATGCTGTTTTCCCTAATAATTGGGTGAGTTTTCATGAAAATGGGATGATTCTGACTTATCCAATGTTTGCTGAGGTTCGACGATTGGAGCGAAGTGAGCGAATATTGGATGCAATTGCTGATAAATTTAAGGTAAAGGCAATTTTGCCTTTAACACATTTTGAATCCAAAGAGCAGTTTTTGGAAGGTACTGGTAGCATGATTCTCGATAGAACGCATAAAATTGCTTACGCCTGCCTTAGTCCACGAACGCATCTTAATATTTTTGAAAAATTTTGCAAACTGCTGGGATATAAAGCGGTCAGTTTTAAAGCGCTTGACGCTAAAGGGCAAGAAATATATCATACCAACGTGATGATGGCCCTCGGAGAAAGTTTCGCCATCTTCGTATCTGACGCCATCCGCAATCCCAATGAATTGGAACGTATCAAAAGAAGCCTAGCAGATAGTGGAAAAGTACTAATTGAGATTAGTATGAAGCAAATGGAAGCTTTTGCAGGGAATATGCTCCAAATAAGAAATAAGACGGGTGAAACATTCCTAATGATGTCTACTCAAGCTTATCAATCACTTAACGAACTACAAATCAACAAAATAGAAGCGCATACTCGTATAATTCATAGTCCAATCAATACAATTGAACTAATAGGTGGAGGAAGTGTGCGATGCATGATGGCTGAGATATTTTTGCCGCCTAAAAAATAAGCCTTTAAAATGCCGGATTTTAGGATACTTATCTTAGATTTGTTTCGTAAACTGGTTGACATTTTAGATTTTGAGTATTGATAAGAGACGGAACAAAATTATTTTACTTTCTACCGTTTTTATAAATTTTCTAAGCGATTGATCGATAGGGAATTAGCAGCTAAGCTTATAAACAAAGCCAAAACTGACATTATATTAATTCCCTTAAACTACATTATTATAGTTCTTCAACAACCAGCTCTATCAAGTCTAGCTTATCTAACTGAAAAAGAACCAATTAAATTGATCGAACAGTCAACGTATACTGCTAGCTCAATGAAATTCTCAGATTATTCTCCCATAAAAAACAAGCATATTGGCCTTAGTCAATATTAAAAGTCATTTTGCAAATACACTTAAGTATTTACTCAAGCTATGCTTAATGATTTAGTCAAACCAATTTAAACTAAATAGTTACGAAATAGCTTTAAACTTGCCAGCCTTTGAACACATTTTATCAAGGTTGCTTAATAATTTAGAATTATCTTTTTAACGAAATCAAATTTCCTGACACATGAAAAAACTTTTTACCTTTCTTTGCTTTATGGTATTTGCGCTTGCTGCTTTTGCACAAGGTAATATTACCGGTAAGTTGATTGATGCCGAAACTGATGAGCCACTGATAGGAGCTTCTGTTCTTATTGAAGGCACATCTACAGGAACAGTCAGTGACTTTGACGGTAACTTTGTACTCAATAATGTAGCTGCTGGTACTTACACTCTCGTCGTTTCTTACATCGGATATGATGATGTAAAAATGGACGCTACTGTCACGAATGGTGATATTAACGTTGGTTCCATCGCTTGTGGATCCGATGCGATCGGTCTATCAGAAGTAAAAGTAGTTGCTTCTTACGCTGAAAACAGAAAAACCCCTGTTGCTGTTTCAAACATTTCTGCTGAAGAAATTGAATTGAAAGTTGGTAATCAGGAATTTCCTGAAATTTTGAAATCAACTCCTTCTGTATACGCTACTAAAAGTGGTGGCGGATTTGGAGATGCTCGTATTAACATTCGAGGTTTCAATCAGCGTAATATTGCTGTAATGATCAACGGTATTCCTGTCAACGACATGGAAAACGGTTGGGTTTACTGGTCTAACTGGGCTGGATTAGCTGACGTTACCAAGACAACTCAAGTACAGCGTGGATTAGGCGCATCAAAACTAGCGATCAACTCTGTTGGTGGTACCATCAACATTATCACAAAAACAACTGACCAAAAACAAGGAGGTACTGTATTTTCTTCAGTAGGTAATAATGGCTACCTTAAATATGGAGCTACCGTTTCTACTGGTAGAACCGAAAAAGGTTGGGCTATGACTTTCTCTGGTTCTAGAACAACTGGTCAAGGATATGTTGATGCTACATGGATTAATGCTTGGTCTTACTTCGCTTCTGTTTCTAAAGAAATTAATGACAAACATCAATTAGTATTTACTGCTATCGGTGCGCCACAAAGACACGGACAACGAACCTTTGCAGGTAAGCTTGGATCTGATTATGTCCCTTTTGAATACGACGGACCTACCGACACACCAGAAGAAATCGATGCTTACAATGACGCATTTGCTGATTTTATTAAAGACCAAAAAGCAAGTGATTATCTAAATGGTGAAGGACCAGGTTCTATTACTTATAATTCAGATTACGGTTACCTTGACGGTGAAATCTTCACCATGCGTGAAAATTTCTATCACAAGCCACAAATGGCATTGAATCACTATTGGGATATTAGCCCTAGCACATTCCTTGCTACTTCTGCTTACTATTCCACAGGTCGTGGTGGAGGAACAGGAGATAGAGGTTCTATCGGTGGATCTGCTTATTTTGGATTACCAAAAACAGATAATGGACTACTAAGAATGGATGACATTGTTTCTTGGAATAGAGGAAATGATGTAGACGGTTTTGGTGCACCTGGAAATATTGATACTCAATATGGTAAGCTTGCTGCAGAGAACAATGGTATCATTAGAAGAGCTTCAATGAATGAGCACAATTGGTTAGGCGTATTGTCTACACTTACACACGAATTATCTGATAATCTTAAATTATTAGGCGGTCTCGATGTTAGACATTATAGAGGTATTCATTACCGTAGAATAGATAATCTACTCGGAAATGATGCGTGGATTGGTAACTCTAGAAGAAACAAAACTTTATCTGACACAGATGCTAATTTTGTAGCTATTGATTTGGACGGAGATGGTGAAATTGAAAGCGTTGAACAAGGACGTTTATTGTTGGAAGACACGGGTAACTTTACTATTAAAGATCAAGAAGGTAAAATTCACTATGATAATGATGGTATTGTTGGATGGCAAGGAGCTTTCCTTCAACTAGAATATGCTCAAGATAAACTTTCTGTTTTTGGTGCAGGTTCAGTTTCTAATACTTCTTATCAGAGAGAAGATCGATTTAATTACTCAGAAGGTGATGATAATCGAGTTTCTGATACCTATAACTTCCTCGGCTATAACGCTAAAGCAGGTGCTAACATAAATATAACTGACCAACTCAATGTTTTCTTAAATGGTGGATACTATTCTAAGGCACCTATTTTTGATGCAGTATTTTTTAACTTTAATAATACTGACATAAACGAAGATGCCATCAATGAAAAGGTAATCGCTGGAGAAGGTGGTATTGGTTATAACACAAGTAAGGGAAGTATTAACTTAAATGCTTATTACTCCAACTGGCAAGATATATCTTTAAGACAACGATTTACAAACGATGATGGATCACCTGGTATCGCTAATATTCAAGGACTTGATGCACTTCATTCTGGTATCGAATTAGAAATTGCGGCTTATCCAGCAAAAGGTCTTACTCTTAAAGCAATGGGATCAGTTGGTAACTGGGAATGGAAGAACAATGTAGTTACTGACATTTTTGACGAGAATCAAAACCTTGTTGAAACCTTAGAAATATATGCAGACGGACTTAAAGTGGGGGATGCTGCACAGACTACATTATATGGAAGTATTAGATATGACTTTAACTTTGGCTTAGGCTTAGATATAGAAGTGTTTGCTTACGATAATCTTTATGCTCAGTTTGACCCAACTACTAGAAATGATCCAGATGCTACTGATGCTGAAAAGCAACCACTAAAATTACCTGCTTATCAGGTAGCTAATGCTGGTCTTACCTATAACTTCAAAATCTATAACATGCCAGGTCGTTTTAGATTAAACGTTAACAACGTATTCGATGAATTATACGTCGCAGAAGCTACAGATAGATCTGATCTCGCTGGAGCAAGAGGTTATTTCGGTTTTGGTCGTACTTGGAATGCAGGATTTAAATTTACATTCTAAGAATTTCTAAAGCATATTTTTTAGCAATCCCGAATCTTCCCCGCGAAGATTCGGGATTTCGCTTTGTACTCAATCACTTATTTGGTTAAACCCTAAATCATTACTTAGTTTAAATTGAGTACCTACTTTAGCCTTTCGCTCCACAAATTTATATGTTAAATAGCATATACTTTACAAGTAATTGTAAGCTGTCAATATTAATAGTCTAACTTATTGTTATAACTTTGCAACTGATTTATTCAATCAACAAACCAGTAAAGAATTATGAAAAAAAACCTACTTATTCTCTTATTGGCATTCTGCAACTTCGGTTTGCTTAACGCCCAAATGACTATTACAGAAATTTTTTACAATGCACCCAACGCGGGATCTGACACCATTGAGTACATTGAGTTGTACAACGGCTCATCCATGATGCTTGATCTTAATGGCTACTCTTTCTCTCAAGGAGTGGTGTATACCTTTCCAGCAAACACGACTGTTGCTCCAGGCGACTATATCGTTGTGGCCAACGATTCTGCTGTGATGATGGACGTACTTGGAGTAAACAGCTACGAATGGACCAGTGGTGGATTAAACAATGATGGTGAAGACATTCAGCTGAATGATTCTTCTAGCATCATGGTCGACTACGTAGATTACCTAGATGGTGGCTTATGGCCAACAACAGCGGATGGCGACGGTTACGCTATGGAACTTTGCGATGTAACTAGCGACAACACTGATCCTGCTAACTGGTCAGCTTCTCTTGCAAGCACTGGTATCCTTATCGAATCTGTTTTGATTTATGGAACTCCGGGGGCTACTAACACAGCGACTTGTTCTGTTTTACCTCCTTCTACAGAGGATATTGTAATCACTGAAATCATGTACAATCCTCCAGGATCAGATGCAATAGGTGAATATCTCGAATTGTACAACAAAGGTACTATCGCAATCGATCTTACTGATTTTTACTTTACAGGTGGAATTACACACACTTTTGACAACCAAATGATGATGCCAGGTCAATACTTAGTACTTGCTGCTGATTCTGCCGCTATCGAAAGCTTATACGGAATCACTCCTCGTCAATGGACTGCAGGTGGATTAACCAATGCTGGTGAGGATATCGTACTGGTTGACGCTTCAGGTGCAGTCGTAGATGTTGTAAACTACAATAATAACAGCCCTTGGCCAGAGATTGCTGACGGTGATGGTACTTCTGCTATCCTTTGTGATGTAAACGCAGATAACGATGATGCTGCTAATTGGAGTTTTTCAACCAATAACACTGGAATCACTTCTGGTGGTGGAAACGATATTATTTTTGCTAGCCCTGGTGCAGCTAATACTTGTGCCACCGCTCCTTACCTTTTCTTCAATGGTACTACAGACGTAACCAACGAAGGAAACGGAACTGACATGTTTGCAGTTAGAATGGCAAATACAGGAATGATGGATACCGCAGATGTAGACATCGTGATCATGGGATCAGGAACAGCAACCGATGGTGTTGATTATACAATTATTAATACAACACTACACTTTAGCCCAGAAGGTATTGGTGAATCTAGCGTAGCTTTCATCGATATGGCTTTACTAGATGATACAGATATCGAAGCGGATGAAACAGTTGTTATACAAATGGCTAACCCAACAATGGGAGCCACTATTGCAACGGATGGTTTGTTTACAATTACTATTGAAGATAACGACGGAGCTTCTTACCCTACATACCCAATCGGTACAGTAACTACAGTTGATGTAGACGGTGTGGCGGATTCAGTAGGAGTTGAATGTTCTTTGACTGGAGTTGTACACGGTGTTAACATGCGACCTTCTGGTTTGCAGTTTACATTCATCGATCAAAACAATGACGGTATCGGACTATTCTATGCTTCAGGAAACTTCGGTTACACGGTAGCAGAAGGTGACTTGGTAACTGTGGAAGGAACGATCAGCCAATTTAATGGTTTGACTCAGATCAACCCAGATACTGTAATGATGATTTCTTCAGGTAATCCACTTTGGAATCCTGATGTAGTAAGCTCTCTGTCTGAAGCAAACGAATCGCAGATGACTCAAATGGAGTGTGTGACTTTGGCTGATCCAACACAGTGGACAAACTCTGGTTCTGGTTTCAACGTTGACATTGTAGTAGGAATGGATACAGTGCAAATGCGAGTAGATGCAGATACAGATGTTTATGGAACTACAGCACCAACTGGTGAGTTTACAGTAACAGGTATTGGAGGTCAATTTGACTCTAGTTCTCCTTATGACGGAGGTTACCAACTAATCCCAAGATACATTGCCGATGTAGATCAAAGTGCTTGTAGTGTTATTGGAACTGGACTTCCAGTTTATCCAATCGGAGATGTTAGTTCAGTAGATGCAGATGGTGTGACGGATTCGCTTGGTGTTATTTGTGGATTGATTGGAACCGTACATGGTGTTAACATGCGCCCATCAGGTTTACAGTTTACATTCATTGATGATAATAATGATGGAATTGGATTGTTCTATGCTTCTGGCAACTTTGGTTATACCGTAACTGAAGGAGACCGCGTATTGGTAGAAGGAACAATCAGTCAGTTTAATGGTTTGACTCAGATCAACCCTGATTCTGTATTTTTGATTTCTCAAAATAATCCATTATTCGCCCCAGATATTGTAACTGCATTAAGTGAGGCAACTGAATCACAGATGACTCAAATGGAGTGTGTGACTTTGGCTGATCCAACACAGTGGACAAACTCTGGTTCTGGATTCAACGTTGACGTTGTAGTAGGAATGGATACGGTACAAATGCGAGTAGATGCTGATACAGATGTTTATGGAACTGCAGCACCAACTGGTGAATTTACAATAACAGGAATTGGAGGTCAGTTTGACTCAAGTGTCCCGCATGACGAAGGTTATCAATTGATCCCAAGATATATTGCTGATGTTGATGTTGTTGCTTGTCTTCCTCCGATCTTGGATGCCACAGATGATAACGTAACAACGGATGTTGATGTACCTATAACGATTACAGTTTTGGCAAATGATAATACACCTAACGGAACAACGACTTTAGAGCTTGTTGACTTACCTGTATTTGGAACTGCTGTAATAAATACAGATTTGACAATTACCTATACACCTGACTTAGGGACTTGTGGTCTTGATGCATTTTCTTATGTTGTATGTGATGCAAGTCCTCTTTGTGATACTGCTAATGTTGTAATAACAGTAGAGTGTGAAGTTAATATTCCTTTGTATGACATCGGAGATATTAATAATAATGACCCAGAAGGATCCCCTGATTCTTTAGGTGTTTTGTGTGAGATTAGAGGGATTGTATATGGTGTGAATTTACGACCTGCAGGTTTACAATTTACCATCATAGACGCGGATGATAAAGAAGAAGGAATTGCCAACTTCCTTGGATCTGGCAATTTTGGTTATACCGTTGCAGAAGGAGATGAAGTAGGTATATTTGGAACTGTAGGTTTCTTTAATGGTCTTACGCAGATGAGTATTGATTCTGTTTATTTGATTTCTTCAGCAAATCCATTGCATGACCCTGAGACCATTACAGACTTGAATGAAGATACCGAATCTAAGCTGGTTAAAATTTTCAACTTGACCTTAGATGACCCAACGGAATGGACCAATATGGGGTCTGGATTCAACGTAAGTGCTTCAGATGGTACTAATACTTACCAAATTAGAATCGATAATGATGTAGATGTTTTTGGAACAAATCCGCCAGTAGGAGTATTTAACGTAACAGGACTTGGAGGTCAGTTTGATAACGATTCACCTTATGATTCAGGTTACCAAATTTTCCCTAGGTATTTACCAGATTTCGAAATGTCAATTTCTGCAGACGATATTGAATTGGAAAACAAAGTACATGTATTCCCAAATCCAACAGCTGATGTATTATTTGTTGGTTCAGAAGTTCAATTGGATGTAATGACGATTACCAATATTTTGGGACAAACATTGAAGACAATTGTGCAGCCTTCACATAATGAAGCCTTGGACGTTGTTAATTTTGCAACAGGCATTTACCTAATTACTTTTGAGAAAGACGGTTACCGTTGGACGAAAGAGTGGGTAAAGCAGTAATAAGGTATTATAAGTATGACTTTGAATTGAATTTAGAATGCTAGATTTTTTAGATCTCATTTTTACGATTCTATACAATTTATAAAAAGAGCGGCTTTTGGGACAACCTGAAAGTCGCTCTTTTGATTTTAGTTGGGAGCTAAGGGAGGTGAAACGAGCGAAAAGGGTAGGAGAGGTAAATATTTGATAATTTCGAAGGATATAGCGTATAAGAAGAAGCTATGTTACAGAGTAGTAAGTGGATGGACAAAATTGGGTTTATACCTCGCCATTACATTCGGAATATCTGTTGAATAAATATTTGCTTGTTATCTCTTGGCTCTTAGCTAGCTTAGAATGAAAAATTAAGCGTATTTCTCCATTAATATGAATAGAAAAATGCTCAAAAATCTAGAATAAATACTTAATTTTGAGTCTTAATAAATCATTTAAACCACTTAAAATTATGAAAAAGCTAGTCATTTTATGTGCATTTGCACTTTGTGTTTCTTCATGTTATACCGTTAAATATAATGTAGGAAAAGGAGCAACTACAGGAGTTGAAGTAAAAGCGAAAAACCATTTTGTTATTGCAGGATTAGCACCTGTAGGCGACCAAAAAAGTCCGGAAGAATTAGCTGATGGAGCTGAGAATTATACAGTTACGATCACACATAGCTTTATTGACGGATTGTTAAGTAGCCTTACTTTTGGTATTTATACACCAACTACTACAATTGTAACTAAATAAGCAATGCTTAGGCACTGCTTCAATATAAAAAGGCTCCCGTATTCTTTACAGGAGCCTTTTTTAATTGGAGTATCTAATTGAGCCTGTAGCAACGTTTTAACTCAAAGCAACAGACTTACGCTTCCCCTTGATTTTTACCTCAATATGCTCGTGCATCGTAGTTGCCAGCGACATACCAACATAATCGACTTTGATAGGAAAGGATTTATGTTCACGATTTACTAAAACGGCAACTTCTACCTTTTTTGGCAAAATAGCCATTAAAGGTTTGAAGGCATAAAATAAGGTTCTTCCGGTATTCGCCACATCATCGACAATGATGATTACCTTATTCGCCAACTTTTTTAATGGATAATCAATACTGACCTCATTATCAACTGGGTCAGCAGGATTAAGTCTAAGTTGAGTTAACTCAAATTCGGTTTTAGTCTTGTTTTCTAGGTTCTCAAGGAGCATTTCTGCAAAGCGCATCCCATTGTTATTGATTCCAACTAAGATGATCTGTTTTTCTCCAAAATTGTTTTCGAGAATTTGAATAGCCAGCCGTTCAATCTTTTTTTGAATCTGTTGTTCGTCCAGTAGTTTCATTTTATATATATTTGTCCAATTACGAAGGTATTTTCCAGAACCTATATTGAAGTTTATCGTTTGAATAGTGTAGGGATATAATTAGCTTACCATTGACCGGTGGTGAATTTTAGCTCTAATTGACTAAACTTTAAGCTTCATCCTTCAAGTTATAGCTTAAAATTTAGAAAATGTAGGTCTAAAATACGCAGCGATTATATCAATAACATAATTTTGGCCTAGTACTTTTGCTAATCGAAATCAAAATTAACACATTTTATCAATGTTACAACAAATCTTTTTTGCAATCATCGTTATCTTATCTGTTGTTTGGGCGACTAGACAGTTTATGCGTGTTAGACGAAACATATTGCTAGGTAAAGATGAAGACCTGAGTGGAAACGAAGGAGAACGCTTGAAAAACGTGGTGCTCATCGCTCTAGGACAAAAAAAAATGTTTAAACGTTGGATACCAGCGGTATTACATCTTTTTATTTATGTCGCTTTTCTGATGACTCAAGTAGAGTTGATTGAGATCTTTATTGATGGCTTTTTTGGGACACACCGTTTCTTCCTTGATTATATTGGTGTTCTTTACCCAATAATCATCAGTTTTATAGAAATACTCTCGGTTGGTGCTTTCATAGCTACCATCATCTTTTTAGCTCGTAGAAACCTTTTGAAGATACCACGTTTTCACAAACCAGAAATGACCCTTTGGCCTAAACTTGACGGTAACTTGATCTTGCTTGGTGAATTGGCTCTATTGGTAGGTATCTTTTCGATGAACGGAGCAGATGTTGTCCTTCAACAACTCAACCCAGCTAAGTACCACGATACTGGAACCTTTGCCATCAGTAGTTTTGTTGGACCTTTAATTTTCGGAAGCTTCAATGAAGGAATTCTGATGCTAGTAGAACGATTTGGTTGGTGGTTGCACATAATCACAGTTCTCTTATTCCTGAACTATTTACCTAAGTCAAAACACTTGCATATTTTTCTGGCCTTTCCAAATACCTATTTTTCAAGGCTAGAACCAAAAGGTGAAATGTCAAATATGCCAGCGATTATGGATGAAGTAAAATCTATGATGGGACTTACTCCTGAGTCGGATGCACCAATGGATGAAGAACTACCAGAGTTTGGAGCCAATGATGTCTCTTCGCTCAGTTGGAAGAACATCATGGAAGCGTATACTTGCACAGAATGTGGTCGTTGTACCGATGTGTGCCCAGCCAATATCACAGGAAAAAAGTTATCGCCACGTAAAGTGATGATGGATATTCGTGATCGTGCTGAAGAAGTAGGAGAGAAGCTAGATAGTGGACACTTCAAATACATAAAAGAAGACGAAAGAAATTCTGCAAAAGCCTTAACCGAAGCCAACTTTGATGACGGTAAAACGCTGTTCGATTATATAAGTAAGGAAGAAATTCATGCTTGTACTACTTGTAATGCTTGTGTAGAAGCTTGCCCGGTTTTAATTAATCCACTTGACGCAATTCTTAAATTACGTCGCTACGAGATCCTGACGGAGTCTGCAGGCCCATCAGATTGGTTGCCAATGTTTAATGCGATTGAAAATAGTGGAGCGGTTTGGCAATTGCCAGATGATCGGGATAAGTGGGCCTTGGATGCAATGGCGGAGGATAAGTAGTAGAAATTAGAATCGAAATTAGAATGTCACTCAAACGCAGAGCACAAGATAGAAGGCCATTCTAATTTCAATTCTAATTGACCATCTAATTCTTCTTAGCGGCCATCAAAATTCCCGCGAGTCAAAACAATAATAATAGCTCCTCCAACAATCATCACGATACGGGCAAGTAAGCCCAAGCCTCTGCCAGCTGCATCTAGCCAAGTTAGATAAGAAAATTGAACACCTACCACCATAAGCACCATTGAGAGCATTCCCAATAGAAATAATATGAATCCGATTGTTGTAAATAAACTTTTTGACATAATTGATCGTTTGTTTGTAGCTCGAGAATTAAAGAGTTTGAATTGTTCGGCATTTACCACACAAAAATACTTAAAGTAATTATCTTTGTCTCAGTAGTTGTAAAAGAAGTTGTTTAAAAACCATCTTCAACTTTGCAGGTAAAAGATTGATCGCCTCATAATCAGCTTTTATTCGTCCCGTAGCTAAGGCTACGAAACTTCGAAAGAGCTTCGTCTTGACAATCAAACCTTCACCTTCAGTGCTGAACATAGTTTCGAACAACTTCACTATTAAACATGTGAAATAGATTTCGGTTGTAAAACTGATCAAAAAACGATAGTAAAATATGATTCGACTTATTGAATGCCCCAGAGACGCTATGCAGGGTATCGTTGAATTTATTCCCACTGAAAAGAAGATTGCTTACATTAACCAATTGTTAAAGGTAGGCTTCTCAACTATTGACTTTGGGAGTTTCGTATCTCCAAAAGCGATTCCACAAATGCGAGACACCGCTAAAGTATTGGCCGGTCTTGATCTCTCCGATACCAAATCCGAACTTTTGGCGATAGTTGCAAATAAGCGTGGAGCAGTAGATGCTGCTGTTTTTGAAGAAATTTCTTACCTGGGATACCCATTTTCTATTTCTGAAACTTTCCAACTCAGGAACACCAATGCTACTATTGAAGAATCTTTAGAGCGGGTAAAAGTAATGCAGGACATTTGTGTAAACAGTAATAAAAAAATGGTGGTTTACATCTCAATGGGATTTGGTAATCCCTATGGAGATGAATGGAATCGTGATATTGTTCACAAATGGGTAGACCGACTCCATGCATTAGATATTCGAATTTTATCTTTATCTGACACGATTGGTGTTTCTAATCCAGAAAGCATATCCTATCTCTTCTCTCAGTTAATCCCCGCTTATCCAGATATTGAATTTGGAGCACATCTGCATACCCAACCACATAATTGGAAAGAGAAGGTGGAGGCTGCTTACGCCAATGGCTGCAAACGTTTTGACGGTGCTATAAAAGGCTATGGAGGTTGCCCTATGGCTAAAGATGATCTTACCGGAAATATGGCAACTGAAAACATGATCAGTTATCTCAAAGAACAAGATGGGGTAGTAGAAGATCTTGGCCTTGACCTAATGGCTTTTCAAGAAGCAATGATCATGTCTAATAGTGTTTTTCCTCATTAATACTAGCTGATCAAACTGCAAATCATCGAAATCTTCATTTAAGACAATCCTATTTGGCTATTTGTTATTGACTTCCGTTAAAGTTGCCTAGTGGCGAAATCAAGGAAGCTAAGGACCAATGGTGAACAGCTAAAAGTAGCTAATTTGTCACCCATTCATATTATATTACTTTTTATATTACTTTCTAGGCTACTTTCCCTTCTATTTTGTAACCCAAGCAATCTTTATCCGTTCATATATTTGAATTTAGAAGAATTAAAGAATGCATAATAGTAAGCTGTTAAAATTTCGTTTTAGCTGTTTTTGTCAATCTATTCTCTTCTATAATTTGGAAAACACATTAACAATTATAATTTATTTTAAACAAAATTAGAAATGAAACAAATTATTTCCATATTAAAACTATCACTAGCAGCACTTGTTTTTGTAATGCTATGTGCTCCACAAATGGCACAGGCTGGCTGTGTATTTCTAAAAACATTGGAGGCAAAAACCTCAAAAAATAATAATGTTCTAAGCTGGACGACCATGGCAGAAACCGATAATGGATTCTTCTTGATCGAACGTTCAAATAACGGAATTGATTTTGAGCAGGCAGGAAGAGTTCAAGGTGCAGGCACTACAATTGACCAAAAGGAATACAAATATGTAGACCTTGAGAATAAAGGATTGCGCGTTTTTTACAGATTAATCCAAGTTGATATCACAGGTGATGTAAACATTACGAATACTGTTTTGATCAATCGAAAAAGTGCGGACAGCGTTTTTGAAATAACTTCAATGGAAAATGCAGTTACCGATAAATTTTTTAATATGAATTTAACCTCTTCAAAAGAAGGTATCCTTGAATATCGCTTGCAAACGCGAATGGGAGAAGTACTTCAAAAAGGTCAACTAGAAGTGGTGAAAGGTGAAAACGCGCTTTCTGTTGATTTGTCACAAACTACAGTTGGTACCTACCAGTTTTCTATTCGTATTACAAATGAGATTGAAGTAATTGCATTGAGAAAAGTGGCAGAGCCAGAGGCACCAGGTTCAATACTGACCATCATGGAAGAAAAGAAAGATTAGAAAAAGTAAGGCTAGAACTTGGTGAATGATTAATATTCACTGAGCATAAGTATTCCTCGAAAATAATACTAATTCAGACTAAGCCGTAAAAATCAGAATTTAATTAAAATTAAATCTGAATTTAACGATTAGATTATTTGCGAGCTATCTTTTTAAAGCATAGTACTTTATAAAGTGTTTCTATCTATTTTATATTAAAGTCGCAAAAAGAACGAATCGTTTTTTTTGCGACTTTTGTATTTTTTAAAACAACTTCACTATATTGTAATAGTTTCCATACCTTAATAAAAAAATAAACACACCTATGTCTCAAATTGACACCTATCTCCAGCAATATGGTGAAAGCCATCAAAACGCAACCAATAAAATGATTCACTGGGTATGTGTACCTGCTATTATGTTTAGCCTTTTTGGAATTCTTTATTCAATTCCTTTTCCTGTAGATAGAAGTTTACTCACCAATTGGGCTGCTGTCTTTATGCTCCTTACTTTGATGTATTATTTGAAGCTTTCTTTTACGATGTTTTTAGGCTTTATTATTATTGGAGGTTTGATGATGCTTGGTATCGATGTGATTTATAAATATGTTGACTTTGATCCGAAAAGCTTAGCTTATATATCTATTAGTATTTTTGTAGTGGCTTGGATTGCTCAGTTTATTGGGCATAAAATCGAAGGTAAAAAACCATCTTTCCTTGAGGATATAAAATTTCTTTTAGTAGGGCCTCTTTGGTTACTACATTTTATCTATAAGAAAATTGGAGTGGGATATTAATTTATTATTTCTACAAAGAAAAAACCGAACTTGTTGACAACAGGTTCGGTTTTTTTTATCTAAAATTAGAAGTACTTTTTTTAATATTTGTAGCAGATATTTCTCAAACCGGAATCTCCGGTCTAATTGCCTTAAAGCTATTTGGATCAGCTGCTGCTAAATAAAAGCGATAATTAGGAGGGCAAGTATTGATATCCAATAGTGCTCCAGTTTGTACATAAGGATAAATTTCATCGTATCGCTTCGTCTCATTATTACTGATGCGGCGATAAATATGTGTCCGATTTATTTCACTTAAATCTCGAATGCCCGCAGCTCCCATCAATTCTACAAAACTATGAATGGTTTCCTTATGATAATTAGCAACTCTAACAGCTTTATCACTGGGTACCAAGCCTTTTGTTAACTCAGGATTTTGAGTAGCAACTCCAGTTGGACAATGGTTGTTATTACACTCTAAAGCTTGAATACAACCAATCGCAAGCATCATCGCACGTGCACTATAACAGGCATCTGCACCTAAGGCAATCGCCTTGAAAATATGGAAACCTGAAATGATTTTGCCGGAGGCAAAAATTTTAATGTCTTTTTTTAAATCAAAGCCAACCAGCGCATCATACACAAGAGCCAATCCTTCTTTATAAGGCATACCAACCGAGTTACTAAACTCCAATGGAGCAGCTCCAGTTCCACCTTCACCTCCATCTACCGAAATAAAATCAGGTCGGATCCCCGTTTGAATCATCGCCTTGCAAATCGCAAAAAATTCAGACCTAGAACCGATACACAATTTGAAGCCAACAGGCTTTCCTCCAGATAAATCCTGCATCTTTTTGATGAGCTCCAATAAGCCAATAGGCGTATTAAATTCCTTGTGAAAGGGAGGTGATAAAACATCAGTGCCCGGTTCAACACCACGTATTTTTGCAATCTCTGGTGTATTCTTTTTTCCTGGAAGAATACCTCCATGGCCAGGTTTTGCTCCTTGCGATAATTTTAATTCAATCATTTTTACATTAGGCATCGCTACGAGTTCCTTATATAAATTTGGGTCAAAATTACCATCCTTTGCACGACAACCAAAGTAGCCCGTTCCAATCTGATAAATCAAGTCTCCTCCAGGTTCTATATGATATGGACTAATGCCTCCTTCACCTGTATTGTGTGCAAATTGTTGTTGTTGGGCACCACCATTTAGAGCAAGCACCGCCGCTGAACTCAAAGAACCAAAACTCATTGCTGAGATATTAAACAAACTAGCAGCATACTTCTGTTTACAATTAGAACCACCAACCATCGTCCTTGGATTAAGGTTAAGTTCAGATGAATCAATCGCTGCAATAGAGTGATTCATCCATTCATAGCCATCACCATAAACATCCAATTGAGTCCCAAAAGGAGTTGTGGCTAACTCATGCTTTGCACGGGCATAAACAATGGAACGATGCATCCGATTAATAGGAGCTCCATCTGTTTCTGATTCGATAAAATATTGGTAAATCTTTGGTCGAAGGTTCTCCATCACATACCGGCCTCGACCAAGTACTGGAAAATTACGCATAATGGCATGCTTCGACTGAAACATATCATACCAGCCCAATAATAGAATTGGACCTAAAATGAGCATTGACCACCAGAATGGAGACCATAAAAAATAAGACACTCCAACCACAACTAGTAGGGAGATGACCGTAAAATAAGTAAAATCGTTTCGCATGGTTTGTAAACTTTTTTTCAAGGTAAGAAATTTAAAAATAAACTATGACTAGAATCTTTTCAATACTTAACATCTAAGGCCATTTTTACTTTAGAAAAGAACCATTTCGAAAGCCAATTGACTTTTTAAAAACGGGATATTTGTGCTTTAGTCCCTGCTAATTGTTAATTTTGGACTCTGTTAATTCCTTTTTGTTGTAGGAAAATGCTAAATGATTCCGTCAAACTACTTAAGACAACTATTCATGAAAAAAATATTATTTGCTATTTGTGTTTTCTTTTTTTGTGCTGGTCTAACATTGACTCAAGCACAAACCGTTGGACTTTTCGAAAACGATTCACATGCGGAAAATGGTTACACCCTTTTTACTGTTGGGAATAAGACTTTACTGATTGATAATTGTGGTTTGTTAATCAATCAATGGACTTCTCAATATTCGCCCGGTTTGTCCGTTTACCTTCTGGAAAATGGAAATTTATTACGTCCTGGCAGAATTCCAGGAGATTTTAATGGAGGGGGAATAGGAGGTCGAATTGAGTTATTCAGTTGGGAAGGAGATTTACTTTGGTCTTATGAATATGCTTCTCCTCTTTTTCATCAGCATCATGATGTAGCGCCACTACCTAATGGCAATTTTTTATTAATCGCTTGGGAAAAATTCACCTTTACTGAAGCTGTTGAATCAGGACGAGATCCAGCCGCTACCTCGCCTACAGGAGTGTGGCCAGATAAAGTTGTTGAAATAGAAATGTTAGGTACAAGTGGAATCAACGTCGTTTGGGAATGGCGTGCTTGGAATCATTTGATTCAAAATTTTGACAGTTCTAAATCCAATTTTGGAGTTATAGAAGATCATCCCGAATTGATTGATATTAATTTTGAAGCAATAGTAGGCAACCCAGGCCCAGGAGGTGGAGGAGGTAGCGATTGGATGCATTGCAATAGCATTGATTATAACCCAGAACTGGATCAAATTGTATTAAGTTCACGTCACCTTAGTGAAATTTATGTGATTGATCACAGTACGACTACAGCAGAAGCTGCTGGTCATACCGGAGGTAACTCAGGTAAAGGTGGCGACATATTATATCGTTATGGGAATCCTCAGGCTTATGATCGGGGATTCGAAATAGACAGAAAATTCTTCAAACAACATAACGCTACTTGGGTTCCAGCTGGCTATCCGAATGCAGGTAACTTAATGGTATTTAACAATGGGAATGCACGTCCAGCAGGGAGCTACTCGACAATAGATATGATTGTGCCACCAATAGATGCAGATGGAAATTATATAATCGATGGAAGTGATGCCTATGGTCCCGAAGATTTATTTTGGAGCTATGTTGCTGATCCTCCGGGATCATTTTTCTCAACTAACATTTCAGGTGCTCAAGCTTTGGCAAATGGGAACATATTAATTTGTGATGGAAACGCACCGCTTTTTTTCGAAGTAGATTTGGATCAGGATCTCCATTGGGAATATAAAAGTCCATTGCTGTCAAATGGTACCCAAATTGCTCAAGGATCGACCCAACAGCCTGCTGATGTGTTTAGGGCAACACGTTATTCGGTTGACTATCCTGCTTTTGTTGGACGAGATTTGACGCCGGGTGCTCCACTTGAACTTGATCCGCTACCTTTTGACTGTGAATACTTTGATGGACCGATAAGCACAGAAGATTTTGCTAAAATAGATTTGAAAATATTCCCTAATCCTGCTTCAGATCAACTCACGATTAGCTGGCAAGGTGATGAGACTTTACAAGTTAAAGCTTATAATATTTTAGGTAAACAAGTCGATTCGTTTGTAACGCAAGGAGGTTTTGTATTACTTGATATCAACGACTGGGCGAATGGAACGTACTTTTTAAACGTGGAAGGCTATGGCGTTTCTAAGCTAATTGTGGCAAGATAAAATGTGAATAAGAACAGTGGCAGTAAATGTTTTGCTCACTATCGTGAGATAATAGATATTTCGAAACATTTACTGCCACTGTTCTTAAGTTTAATTAATAAACAATAACTCCTTCTTCAACATCACCAATCACTTCAGCCTTTCCGTCAATGTGTCTAAGCCCCGAGAGATAAGCTAAAGCTGCTTCCACTTGATGCCAATTGTCTACTTTTTCAGCAAATGGTAAAGGCAAATGCTCTGCTAATAATTCACAAAATGGTTCAAGATTTTTTTTCTTCTGATTCCATACTCGTTCAGCAGCTTCAGAAAGCATGGTGCCTAGCGCAGATGGAAGTGTTTCATGAAAGGTCATCTTTTTACCATCGTATTTATCCTGCAATTGCATCGCAGTAGCGGTCAGACGACCTATCGACATTGGTGATTTGGTATCCAGCTCTTTATCACATTTTCGAAAGAAAAAATCATCTCCTTTATTAAAGTAAGCAGCTGGCAAACTTAATGGCGCATCAATGTAAACAGCCTTTGGTGCTAGTTCTTTGATCATCTTTTCTACAAAAGCATCAGCATCTTCTCCCTTTACGCTTTGCGCAAAATGTAGCTTTTTATCTTCTACATAGCAGATAGCCGTAGTTCCTGAAAATTTTGATCCGTAGTCAATTCCTATATGATTCATTTTATTGTATTTTTATTTTATTAAATCCAGCGTCAGTGCTAATTTCACTGATGTAGCAGTGGTCCCACCGCGTCAAAAAGTAATTTCAATTATAATGTTCAGTCCTTGCCTTCCCCAATAGTCCATCCATTCCAACCCCTACAAAAAATCCAAGGGCAATAAATACAACACTAAACAAGACAACTTTCCAAGCTTCATTACCCATGTGTGAAGGTTGTACAAATCCACCAAAGGTCCAACTGTAAGATAAAAAGGTAAGGGGAATACATAGTGCGAAGGTCAATCCATGTCGAAAGAAGAAGTCAGCCCAAGCTCGTGAAAAATCTTTATCATGTCGATACCAACGATATACCGTGGCAATAATTATAAACGAACAAAGTACCATCGCCATTCCAGCACTGTTGCCTTCAATTACTCCAATCCCTCGTTCCAGCCCATGGGCTACACCCGTAAAAATCGCGATATAAGATCCATGTGTTCGATCCAAACGGTCAAATGCTACAAACCAGCTCATCGCTAAGAAAAACGCTCCAAATTGTATCCAATGACTCAAGTCCTCATCTATCCAATAAACTTGATCATACAAAGCACCTTCTTCAATCCCAAGATGAACTCTGGAGTATATCTCAATGGTATTCGTCACATGTACACCCATCCCAAATAGGTAAAGCGCACAAAGTAATTGGCCTATTCGTTTTGTACGAACTCTCGCAAGATTGTAAACACCGCTTTTTTCTGGAAAGAAAACAGTCTCATTGATCTCGTTCATGGCAAACCACATCAAGGGACAATAGATTAAGGTTTCAAACCAATGATTCGTCGTGATACCATGGATCAATGTTCCACAGAGGCCAGAATAGCCACACACAACTCCAAAAAAGCCACAGGCAATTACTTTATAATGATAGGCAAAACAGACAATTAGAATCCACCAAATGAGCTGGCGGTCTAATTTACTTCTCATCTCGTTTTCAAGCATGTTTTCTTAAGTATTTTGAAGGCGCAAGGTACGAAATTCCAGATGAATTAGAATGTGACTTAGAATTTAGCATCAGAATAATC
>CAKZUK010000181.1 GCA_937921775.1 uncultured Saprospiraceae bacterium | reverse complement strand
AAAGTCCCAATTTTTTACTAAATTTGCACACCTGTTCATTGAAAAGTGAAATATAATTTCGTTTTTATAAAATTATGTCGTGTATATGGATAAGAAGAAAGTTTTGATAATAACTCAGGAGATGCAGCCTTATACTGTACTTTCTGAAATCGCCGAAATAGCAAACAAACTGCCACAATATATTCAGGAGAAGGGCATGGAAATTAGAGTTTTAATGCCACGCTATGGGACAATTAATGAGCGTAGACACCGTCTGCATGAAGTAGTTCGTCTTTCTGGTATGAATATCATCGTAGATGAAGATGATTTTCCTCTAATTATAAAGGTAGCCTCATTACCGGGAGCACGTCTCCAGGTTTACTTCTTGGATAATGATGATTTCTTTAAGCGTAAGTCAGTATTTGAAGATGACAAAGGAATGCCTTTTGATGACAATGCTGAACGAATGATATTCTTCTGTAAAGGAGTTATCGAAACCGTTAAGAAGTTTGGTTGGCCACCAAATATCATTCACTGCCATGGTTGGTTAACAAGTCTAATACCATTATACTTGAAAACTACATACGCGAATGAGCCACTATTCCAACAATCTAAAGTGATTTATTCTGCCTACGAAAATTCAATGGGTGGATCATTCAATGAAGATTTTATTTCAAAAGCTTCTATCAACAATATGACAGCTAAGGATTTATCCACTTTTATTGGTGGCGCTGACGGCAACAAAGTGAGCCTACATGAGGGCGCTATCACTGCTGCGGATGCTATCATCAGAGGAAGTGATAATCTATCTGCTACTGTGCAAGCAGCTTTAGAAGGAATAGACAAGCCGGTACTCGACTTCCAAAAGGAAGGATTTCTACCTGCTTACTTAGAATTCTACCACTCTTTACTTGAGCAAGAAGTTGCAGAGTAAAGCTAAGTAATAACCAATTAATTGCCATCTAAACTTTGCTATAAAGTATAGATGGCAATTCTTGTTTTAGAACGAAAGCAGACATTTTAGTTTCCTCATTAACTTCAGGCAACTTTAAACTACTAGTCTGCACCATTATTTCGTGTCAGTATCAGTCTTACACTGGTCATATTAACCAGAAAAGAAGGATTTTCTTACCAAAGGGATAGACAAGGTTTCCGTTTATTTCGTTTTCCTATTAATACTATTTTTATACTAAAGTCAAATCATTAAAGAATGAGAAAAGTTCTTGGATTACAATTCGCATTGTTCATACTTGTAGTAAGTTTCATGAACTCCTGTACCAAATCGTCACCTGTTGGTTCTGAATTATTAGCTGGAGATCAAGCTAATATTGAGTTTACAGACACCTTGACTTTACGGATGCGCACAATTAAGGAAGACAGTGTCATTGTACATGATCCTTTTAGAACAGGCAACCCCTTTTCATTTTACTTATTAGGTGATTTTAATGATCCTCTCTTTGGTAATGTAAAGGCAAGTATTTATAGTCAGCTAAAATCAAATTCTGCTATCATTATCGATAGTGCTGCTTTTGAAACCGCTACCCTTGATTCAATCATTCTATCTCTTGTATATGATATAGACGGATTTTATGGCGCGGACAACGAGACTTATACCATTTCGGTCAACCGATTGACTGAAGATATCAATCCTTTCGAAACATATTATAGCAATCAAGACTTTGATTTTGATCCTACACCAATTATCACGCATGCTTTTACTCCAGATCTTGATTCTGTAACCATAGGAAGTAGTAAATCAAGTCCACAACTTAGAATTCCATTACCCGCTAATTTTGCAGAAGAGTTCTTATCTCAAGAGTCTCCGTTTACTAATCTAAGCCAAGATTCAGCTTTCCTTTCCTTCTTCAAAGGACTTCATATCAAAGCAGATACAGAAACAGATGGTATTTTAAGTTTTAATTTATCAAGTGGCGGTAGCGGATTATCGATTTACTTCACCACTGTTGGAGATACCTCAACAATAAAGAATACCTTAACTTATTCTTTCAACTCTTCTACTTTAGCAAAACTTAGTAGAATGAATCATACTTTTACACCAGAGATTAATGCTGCTGTAGCTGGTGATTTTGCTTCTGGAGGACAAGAAATTTATCTCCAAGCCCTTGCAGGACCAAGCGCAGAGATAGAAATTCCTTACGCTGACAAAATAAGTGGTACAATTATCAACAAAGCGGAACTTGAATTCACAATTAGCGTACAAGATACCAGTAGCTTTCCAAGTCCGGAACAAATAATATTGGCGACTCGCGATATCGATGGTACACTTCTAATCATTGATGATGTTGACTTTGCCTTAAACAAAGGAAATATTTCTCTATTCGGAGGTCAGGTAGAATCTGCTACTTCGGGCGACCCTCGGCAAGTATACAAAATGAATCTTGCGGGTGTTTTTCAGGATATGGCAGACGGCTTCACAGACAAGACACTTTTCATTAGAATATTACCTAAACAGGAACAGGCTGCAAGAGTTACCCTTTATGGTCCTGAACATTCTCAGTATCCTGCTAAACTAAACTTGACATATACTCGTTTAAGTGAGTAACAACAAGATAATACAACACCTATTTTAATACAGAAGTTATTTTCAACTTCAACTAAATTACTCTTATTATGTGTGGAATTGTAGCTTACATTGGTAAAAAACAAGCTTACCCCATTCTTATAAATGGGCTCAAAAGATTAGAATACAGAGGCTATGATAGCGCTGGAATTGCTATCCAAAATGGAGGCCTAAACGTTTATAAGTGTAAAGGAAAAGTAAGCAATTTAATTAAACATGCTCAAAACAAGAATCTAGAAGGAACCGTCGGAATGGGGCATACTAGATGGGCTACTCACGGTAAGCCAGATGATATCAACGCACACCCTCACCAATCAGGTAACGGAAGGCTAGTGATTATCCATAATGGTATTATTGAAAATTATGCGGTACTAAAGGAAACCCTGATAAAAGCAGGACACACCTTCACCAGTGAGACAGATACAGAAGTACTCATTCACCTCATCGAAGAATTACAAACACAAGGTAAGCTCAAGGTTGAAGAAGCAGTAAGAGCTGCTTTAGCAAAAGTTGTTGGTGCATACGCCATTGTAGTAATGGACAGAGAAGATCCAAATAAATTAGTAGCCGCAAGAAAAGCAAGCCCACTAGTTCTTGGTATAGGTCAAGATGAATTTCACATTGCCTCTGATGCAACACCTCTAGTAGAATACACCAACAATGTTGTTTATCTCAATGACGGTGAGATTGCAGTCGTGACCAGTAATGGTGAAATGCAAATAAAAACAATAGATAATAAAGTGCAAGCTCCTTTCATTCAAGAGCTCGATTTAAAAATCGAAGAAATGGAAAAGGGTGGCTATGAGCACTTCATGTTAAAAGAAATATACGAACAACCTAAAACGATAGCAGAATGCATGCGTGGTCGTTTGAATGCTGGAGAAGGCTGGATTAGAGTAGGTGGACTCACCAATTGTATGGAACGTATCTCAAATGCAGATCGATTGATCATTGCAGCGTGTGGAACTTCATGGCACGCAGGCTTGGTAGCAGAGTATCTCTTTGAAGAATTAGCTCGTATACCTGTTGAAGTGGAATATGCTTCTGAGCTCAGGTACCGGAATCCTATCATAAACAAAAAAGATGTAGTGATCGCCATTTCTCAATCTGGAGAAACGGCAGACACCCTTTCAGCGCTTGAGCTGGCAAAAGACAGAGGAGCCTTACTTTATGGTATTGTAAATTCAGTCGGTTCATCAATCGCTCGAATTACTGATGCTGGTTCTTATATCCACGTAGGCCCTGAAATTGGAGTAGCGTCGACTAAAGCATTCACTGGTCAACTTACACTATTGACTATGATGGCCATTCATTTAGGGTATAGAAAAGGAACTATTCCTAAAACTTACTACCAAACATTGGTGGAAGAAATGGAGAATATTCCGAATAAGGTCGCTAAAATTTTAGAATCAAGCGAAAAGATTAAGTACATTGCATCTGAAATCAAAGATGCCAATAATGCCCTTTTCCTTGGAAGAGGTTACAATTTCCCTATCGCATTGGAAGGTGCACTGAAACTCAAAGAAATCTCATACATCCACGCAGAAGGATATCCAGCAGCAGAAATGAAGCACGGACCTATTGCTTTGATTGATGAGAATATGCCAGTAATCGTTATTGCAACTAACAAAAGTGCTTACGAAAAGATTGTAAGTAACATACAGGAAGTAAAAGCAAGAAAAGGTGTGGTAATTGCTGTGGTTACAGAAGGTGAATCAGTAATTAGTAAAATCGCGGATTATACTATTGAAATTCCTGATACAGAAGAGCCACTCACACCTCTATTGTCAGTAATTCCGATGCAAATACTTTCTTACCACATTGCGCTCATGAGAGGTTGCAATGTTGATCAACCTAGAAACCTGGCCAAGTCGGTTACTGTAGAATAACAGACTTGTTGCACAATAATAGCCTTCCTTAACACGGAAGATCAATAAATAGTTAGCATGACAATACCTGTGGATAAAAATCCATAGGTTTTGTCATAAAACACAAATACAAATACAATGAGTAAATTTGAGCATCACAATATGGAATACAATTCTGCTAAGTCAGAGTTGATTCTACCTGAGTATGGTCGAAATGTCCAATTGCTTATCAATCACGCTAAGACAATTGAAGATAAAGAAATGCGACAGGCTTTTATTGAAAAAATAATCACGCTGATGCATCAGATGAATCCTCAGAACAGAACGATTGAAGACTATCGTGAAAAACTTTGGGGTCACGTTTATCACATTGCAGAATATGATATTGATTTAACACCTTACAATAACGTCATTCCTCAAAAAGCTGATGCTTATAAAAAGCCAGATCAGGTACCTTACCCACATAACGATACAAAAAAACGTCACTACGGTCACAATGTACAAACACTGATCGAAAAGGCACTTACCATGGAGGAAGGTCCAAAACGTGAAGCATTTGTAAACGTTATTGGTTCCTATATGAAGTTAGCATACAAAACATGGAACAGAGAACATTACATAAGTGATGAAATCATTAAAAATGATCTTTCTACATTATCTGGAGGTAAGCTTTTTGTTCAAGATGGTACTTTCTTAGACAACCTTGGCGGTGGCGGTAGCGGTAGAGATCGAGATTCATCTAAAAGAAGATCAAATTCAAACAGTAGAGACAACAGACGTGGCGGCGGCCGTGACAATAAGAGAAACAATAATAAGCCACGCCATAAAAGAAAATAATTATCAAGCTACAATAGCTCGAAGTTATTAAACGTTAGCTCAATAGCATTCTGAAACAAACAGTTGCTATTCTAAAAATTTGAAACAGGAACGAAAGTACTTGTTTCAAATTTTCCATCCAGATTTTACATCAAACTCATTTTTCAAGTTGGGAACTATTAAGTATCAGGAATTAAAACCTCTGATGTCACCCTCTTTATTGTATATCCACAATCTCCCTGACTTCTAGCTCTTAACACCTGATATCTCAAATTAATTACTTTTCATTTTAATTTGCTAAGGTGCTTCGTTACCTTAGCAGCCTAAAAAAATTTGACTATGCAAGATGCTTTCGAAGTTACAGGAGGAAAAATTCTAAACGGAACCATTGTTCCTCAAGGAGCAAAAAATGAAACACTACAAATACTTTCTGCAGTATTATTGACAGACAAGGAAGTTATTATTTCTAACATTCCAGATATTCTGGATGTACAGCGGCTAATTAGTTTGCTAAAAGGCTTGAATGTAAAGGTCAACCGAAAAAGTCCAGACACTTATACTTTCCAAGCAGACAATGTCAACCTTGATGTTTTTAATTCGGATGATTTTCAACGAGATGCTCGCAAGATCAGAGGATCAGTGATGTTGATCGGTCCTTTACTCGCGCGCTTTGGCAGAGCTTATTTACCAAAACCAGGCGGTGATAAGATTGGTCGTCGTAGACTCGATACACACTTTCATGGTTTTCAAAAGCTAGGGGCTAAATTTCGATACGACGAAGAAAATGGCAACTACCTCTTAGAAGCAGAGAAGTTAAAAGGCACCTACGTATTGATGGATGAAATTTCTGTAACGGGTACTGCCAACATGGTCATGGCAGCGGTACTTAGCGAAGGTACAACTCAAATTTATAACGCCGCTTGTGAGCCCTATCTACAACAGCTTTGTAAAATGCTCAATGCTATGGGCGCCAATATTGAAGGTGTTGGCTCTAATCTATTAACGATACATGGGGTTGATCGTCTTGATGGAACAGAACATCGTATCCTTCCTGACTTCATAGAGGTCGGGTCTTTCATTGGTCTTGCGGCGATGACGCAATCTGATATTACTATTCAAGGTTGTGCCATTAATGAGCTAGGTACTACTTTACGTACTTTTAGAAACATGGGTGTCGAAATGAATATCAATGGTGATGACATTCACATTCCGGCACAAGAACAATATGAGATTCAAACATTTATAGATGGCTCCATTATGACGATCTATGATGCACCTTGGCCAGGCTTTTGTCCTGATCTAATGAGCATCATACTAGTGATGGCGACGCAGGCAAAAGGTAGTGTTTTGATTCATCAAAAAATGTTTGAAAGTCGTTTGTTTTTTGTAGATAAGTTGATTGATATGGGAGCACAAATTATTTTGTGCGATCCGCATCGAGCTACGGTAATTGGTCTTAACAGAAAGCACCAACTACGCGGTATTGAAATGACATCTCCTGATATTAGAGCAGGTGTTGCTCTATTGATCGCTGCGATGTCTGCTAAAGGCACGAGTACGATTCGCAACATTCATCAAATTGATCGAGGCTATCAACATATTGATACTCGCTTGAATGCTTTGGGGGCTGATATTCGACGTTTGTAAATTTGAGAAAAAATCGCTGCGCTGAGAGAGGTTTCCCATTATCGTAAGTACTCTGGTCACGAAGACGATAGAAGAGCGGTCTCTCAGTGCAGGGGTCTATTTCTTACGATCTGTTACAAAGGTAACCAGCTCCTCTAGCGCCTTTCGAGCAGGAGATTCAGGAAAGCTGTGCAATATTTCAAAAGCAGCTGAACGGTATTCATGCATCGCCTTAGTCGCATATTCAAGTCCTCCACTCTCTCGGACGAACTGAATAATCTCTTTTACTTTTTCTGCATTTTCACTATCCCGTTTAATGCTTGTTATGATTTTGCGACGTTGCCGATTATCCGTTTGGTTAAGTGCATAGATTAGAGGAAGCGTCATCTTTTTTTCTTTAATATCAATCCCCAAAGGCTTACCTACATCATCAACACCGAAGTCAAAAAGATCGTCCCGGATTTGGAATGCAATTCCAATTTTCTCACCAAGCAATCGCATTCGTTCAATTATAGTTTCATCATTGGTGGTAGATGCCGCCCCAGCACTGCAAGCTGCCGCGATTAGCGAAGCTGTTTTCTGGCGAATAATATCATAATATATTTCTTCTTTGATATCGAGTCTCCTAGCTTTTTCAATTTGCAAAAGCTCACCTTCACTCATCTCTTTAACTGCGTTAGATACAATTTCGAGGATACGGTATTGTTTGTGTTTTAATGCCAGCAACAAACCCTGTGATAAAAAGTAGTCGCCGACTAAGACCGCAATTTTATTTTTCCAAATGGCGTTGACAGAGAAAAAACCCCGTCGTTGGTAGGAGTCATCTACTACATCGTCGTGTACGAGTGTTGCGGTGTGAAGAAGTTCTATGAGTGAAGCTGCAGTGTAAGAGTTATCATTAGTAGGTCCACAGACTTGAGCGCTTAGGAATACGAACATGGGGCGGACCTGCTTACCTTTTCGTTGTACAATATAATAGGTAATCTTATCCAACAAAGGCACTTTACTCCTCATGGCTTCACGAAAGCGCTTCTCAAATATCTTGAGCTCTTCCGCTATAGGGGCCTTTATTTTATTCATGGTTTTGACCATCAATGATTATTTTTTAGCTTCGTACATTGCAAGGTAAAATGAGTGAGATCTTGATTAATTACTGCAAAAGTAGACAAGAAATTCTAAATCAGACTTTTATAAGCCGTTTATCTTATTTTTAAGAAATCTAAACCAAAGTTTTAGACCTAATCTAAATCTCATTCCTAAAAAATCTAAATCTTATTGTAAAAATCTAAATCTCATTCTTAAAAAATCTAAATCTCATTCTAATGAACATTAAAAAAGACATTATTGTTGACGGTAAGCAGGGGAAACCAATAACAATCGATAGCTATTTTCCGCAAGATTTGGGAAACAGTCCAATTCTCGTCTTTGCACATGGCTTTAAGGGGTTCAAAGATTGGGGGCAATGGGAATTAATTGCGCAAGCATTTGCGAACGCAGGATTTATTTTTATCAAATTTAACTTCTCACATAATGGTACTAGCCCAGATCATCCATTAGATTTTTCGGATTTGGAAGCTTTTGGAAATAATAATTACACCAAAGAGTTGGCAGATATTGATGTAGTTTTAAATTGGATAGCAAAGCAAACATGGGCCAGCCCGAAAATAGGTTTGATTGGCCATAGCCGTGGAGGTGGAATTGGCTTAATTAAAGCTGCAAATGATCAACGGATAAAGGCCTTAGCCACTTGGGCTGCAGTCAGTCACCTTGATTATTCATGGAGAGATAATCCAAGCCTTTTGGAAAAGTGGAAGGCCGATGGTGTGCTTTACAATATAAATGGTCGTACCAAACAAAACATGCCACTTTATTATCAACTATTTGAAGATTTTGAGGCTAATAAAGCTATGTTAAATATTGAAAAGGCCTTACAAAAACGGTCTGACTTAAAATTATTGATCGTACATGGTACAAAGGATTCGGCTGTTCCGTTCTTTTCGGCCAAGCAAATCCATCAATGGCATTCCAATTCTATTTTACATACTATTGAAGAAGCCAATCATGTTTTTGGCGGAAGCCATCCCTTTAATTCAGTTGAGCTTCCAGCACACAGTGAAGAGTTGGTAAAGGCGAGTATCCGTTTTTTTGAAGAAGCACTAACTTAGAAACAAGTCCTTAAACAAGGCTACAATTGATATAAAAGTTTGGGTAATTCTTTATTCAAGATTTCTTAGTCCCCCATTTCATTTCTAATTGCCAAATAACTTTGGTAATATTATGCTTTAATTAAAGTTGTTCAAATAAATCAGAAGACTTAGGTGCTATCATTATTTAGAACAAATCAACTAGTCGCCAATGCACTGTTGATTTTTTATATCCTCTTATTGCGTTTTTCCTCATTTGTTGTTCCATATGAGCTACATCCCGGCCAGGCAGGCCTTTTGGGTGAAAACCTGCTTAATATTGTTCCACCAGAAGGAACACTCTCTGCTATCTTATCAGTTATTCTTATTTTTTTGCAGGCCTTACTGATTAATGTAATATCAGCCAGATATCGGATAGCTCGATCCGTGAGTTTGTTTCCCGGAGTATTTTATGTCTTACTCTGCAGCTGTTTTCCAGATTTCCTGTACTTATCGCCTGTCTTAGTAGCTAATACCTTTATTATATTGGCTTTATATGAGCTATTGGGAACTTATAAAAGATACTACTCCAATGGTCGAATTTTCAGTGCCGGCCTTTGGATTGGAGTGGCGACTTTGTTCTATTTCTCATCGATTGTCTTTTTTGGAGCTGTCTTTATTGGTTTTTTCATACTGAGAGCTTTTAAATTTAAAGAACAAATTGGCTTGCTACTGGGATTCATCTCACCTTTCTGGATTACAGGAATCTACTACTTTACCAATAATGCATTGCCTGACTTTTGGGCTCGATCATTTGGGAACATTGGCTTTCTAGATGTTAGTTTCTCAAATGATTGGGAAAATTATGTTCAATTAGGCCTATTTGCTATCCTTATATTAGTTGCCATATTTAATTACCGAACCTATACCTATAAAGTGAGTATCCAAGCTCAAAAATTTATAGATGTATTCTTTTGGGTATTGGCTTTTTCATTAGGCACTCTTTTGATTCAGGATAACCTGCAGCCAGATCATTTAATTCTCCTCGCTGTTCCACTCTCTTTCCTAATTGGAATGACATTTCTCTATATGAATAATCGCTTTGCTGAAGCCTTACATTTTTTATTATTGGCAGGTATCTTATTACTTCAATTCAAGCCTTTTTGGTACATGGCTGGGTAGATTCGGAAAAAAAGAAGTAGTAAGAATATTATTATTTGGAGTTTTCAAGTAAATACAGGGTTTTCATATGGTTAAATCCCAGATTTATTCTTAAATTTGTATCTTGAATTAACATCCCCCATTATTTTATATCATTTACCTTAAGAAGAAACTAACCGCTTAGTTTGATCCTATTGGATAAACTGAGCCAAATGAGTTTTATGATAAAAAATAATTTGGAGTGTTCTTTAATACATTGTAACATAAATTTATTTAATTTTTGAATGTTATCTTTTAGCGATGACTTCTTCCAAATTTTCTCAAATAGCTAAGGTTATTCTTAAAAACATTGGGATCGTCCTCACTAAAAAATAAATGTGTTCAAGTTCTTAACTAACTTGTGTTATAGAGTATTTAAAGCAGGATATTAAAACATTTACAGTGAACACTACGTAAAACTTAGCTTTAACTGGCTAATAGATTTTTCATTGTTAAAAGATCCTGCCTAAGTATTCTAGTGGCCTTGTACGTACAGCCATTGAATAGTCAAATCATACACTCTCTACCGTATTAGAGATTAAAATATCCCAGAACATTAAAGCAATCTATCCCAATTCAAGACTTCGGGTCTGGCAGGGTAATTGGACTTTGAATCGACTTTAAGACAAAATAATCATGGGTAAATATTTAAAGACTATCATTTTCTCTTGCTTCTTGGTTTTAATCAGTAGCAATCTACATGCTCAGTTAGAGCCTGTGCAATGGACTTTCGAAGCTGAGAAAGTAAATGATAAAGAATACGACATCATTTTTAAGGCCGATATTGATCGAGGCTGGTCAGTATATTCCCAATACCTCGAATCTCAACAAGGCCCCATTCCAACTTCTTTTGAATTTGATACAGATGCTAAGATTCAACTCATCGGCAAAACTAAAGAGTCTGGCAATAAGAAGGAAACCTTCGACAAGACCTTTGGAATCAAACTAGTTAAGTTTAGCAACAAGGCTCGCTTTACCCAACGTGTTAAAGTCGATTCTATGGCAAAAGTGGTCAAAGGAAGCCTCACATATATGACTTGTGATGCCGAAAGTTGCCTTCCACCTGAAAATGTTAAATTCTCAATTGCGTTAAAAAACTAATTTAAGAGGTCATTATAGCCCCCTTTTCGTGTTAAATATCCATTAAGGCAGCATTTCGACAATTTTTATCCTTAAAAATCCCTTAATTTGGATTTTATAAATTGGCAGTAAGAGATAACTACTTACTGCCAATTTATTTTGAAATGCTTATTAATTGAATCTAGTAACTACACAGATATACTGAACAACTACTAGATATATTTATACAGCACGTTTTAATCAAATAATAACTTCTTTCAATCATGCGAAATCTGATACTTCTCACACTCTTACTCATTAGTGGCATCAGCGCTTCTTTTGCTCAAATCCACAAACCTGTCAAATGGTCAATGGATCACAAGCATGTAAGTGGCGATGACTTTAATCTAATCTTTACAGCTACCATTGAAGATGGTTGGTCTATCTACTCTCAATACCTTGAAAGTGATGACGGACCAGTCCGAACTTCTTTCGATTATGAAAAAGGTAGCCATTTTGCCTTAAAAGGTAAAAACGAAGAATCCGGCTCTAGAAAAGAAGCTTTTGATAAGCTCTTTGAAATGAACGTGATCAAATTTACCAAAAAGGCCATTTTTACTCAAAAGGTAACGGTTAGTGATTACAGCAAGCCTATTGAAGGTTATCTAACCTTTATGACTTGTGATGCGACCAAGTGCCTCCCTCCTTCTGATGTGGATTTTAGCTTTACACTAAAACCTGTTGCAAAATCTGGCGCAATTACTCCAGAAGAGAAACCAGCCGAAAAGGTAGTTGAAAAAACTAAAGCTAAGGTTGAAAAGCTAAAAGCAGCTTCTGACAAAGCACAAGACAAGGTTTTTGGCAAAAAAGATAAATCTTCAGCAAAGGCTGAAACGAAAAAGCCTGCAAAAGCAGCAAACAAATCAGCCGAAAAGAACACAAGCATCGCTGCTGCTCCTACTGTCTCAAAAAAAAAGCCGGGTAAAGGGAATAAACTACTCGAGCCCGTCAAGTGGACAATCAAATCAAAAGAGCTTGGTAACAACGAATATGATTTGGTACTAACTGCTAATATTGACGATGGTTGGTACATGTACTCTCAATATCTTGAAAGTGATGAAGGACCACTTCCTACCGTTTTCTATTGGGATGAAAAAGATAGCAACCTTGAACTTATTGGTAAAGCAAAAGAAGAAAGTCCAAAAGTGATCAAAGCTTTTGATAAAATGTTCGAGATGAACTTAACCAAGTTCAAGGAATCTGCAACTTTTACACAACGTGTAAAAATAAAAGATCCTTCTAAAGCGGTACAAGCAGAAATCGAATTTCAAACTTGTGATGCTAGTAAATGCTTGCCTCCTACCGCCGTTCCATTTGTCTTCCAGGCTGATAAAATGGCTGCTTTTATTGGGAAAGACAACATTCCTACTATTGCATCTACAGGAGCAGGTACCACAGCGGTTGCTGGATCTAATTTCGCTTCCAAATTAAATGGTAATGTAATCGATCAAGCAATTCCTGTCATTCAACAAACCTATGAATCTCCTATCGGAGACTGCGGTGAAGAAGAAAATGCAAAAGGTCAAAACTTATTTGTTACTTTCTTCTTTGGTTTTGTGGGAGGGCTACTTGCCTTATTGACACCTTGTGTTTTTCCGATGATTCCGCTTACGGTAAGTTACTTTACTAAAGGTAGTACCAACAGAGCTACAGGTATTCGAAACGGTTTAATTTATGGGGCTTCCATCATTTTCATTTATGTATTAATTGGCTTGGCGATTACCGCCTTTTTTGGCGCTGATGCACTAAATGCTTTATCAACTAACTGGATTGCAAATACGTTGTTCTTCCTCATATTTATTGCTTTTGCATTTTCATTCTTTGGCTTTTATGAAATCACTTTACCCAGTTCATGGACAACTAAGAGTGATTCTATGGCAGACAAAGGTGGTTTAATTGGAACCTTCTTCATGGCCTTTACATTAGCACTTGTTTCGTTCTCTTGTACAGGTCCAATTATTGGAACTGCATTGGTAGAGTCAGCTACAAATCCATTAGGACCATTTATCGTAATGCTTGGTTTCTCATCCGCATTGGCTTTGCCATTTGGACTTTTTGCAGCTTTCCCTGCTTGGTTAAACTCATTACCTCAATCAGGTGGCTGGATGAATTCTGTCAAAGTTGTACTGGGCTTCTTGGAATTAGCTTTGGCGCTAAAATTCTTATCGGTTGCCGACATGACTTCCCACTGGGGAATCTTGGGCTATGAAATCTTCATGGGATTATGGGTATTGATCTTTGCAGGCATGACGGCTTACCTATTTGGCTTCATTAAGTTTCCACATGATAGTCCGGTTACTAAATTATCCGTTCCACGCTGGATGTTTGCTTTGGGTTCACTTGCCTTAACGGTCTACCTGGCCTCTGGTTTCATGATCAATGACAAGACAAAGGTCTATGATTCATTAAGTATCATGAGTGGCTTGGCACCTCCTGCTCACTACAACTATTTTTTACCAAAATTGACAGTAGATCCTGCTATCAAAAAAGAATATCCATCGTTCACTAAATGTGCCAACAATTTGGACTGCTTTAAGGATTATTATGAAGGTGTAGCTTACGCCAAAAAGACAAACCAACCTATTCTTTTAGATTTTACTGGTTACGGTTGTGTCAACTGTCGTAAAACGGAAGAACATATCTGGATCAAAGATAACGTTTGGGAAAAGATCAATACCGAGTTTGTTTTAATTTCACTTTATGTGGATGATAGAGACAAACTAGACAATACTTTGGTGTCTAAACATACACAAGAAAAAATCAGAAATGTAGGTAATAAGTGGGCAGATTTTCAAATCGTGAATTTCGAACAAAACTCACAACCACTTTACGTTATGATGAATGCTGACGAGGAGGTTTTAGCAAAACCAAGAGGTTATAAACCTGATGCTGGAGAGTATTATGAGTTTTTGAACTGTGGACTTAACACTTATAATCTGAGTAAGAAGACGGGGATGAAATAATGTAAAATGTAAATTAAACTGAAATAAAAAAGCGTGTTTGGGATAATCCTAAACACGCTTTTTTTATTTCCATGAATTGTATTCCTGTCTCTTATTCGAAATCTGTCTAGTGGCTCACAAGCAGATAGCAACTAAGCTTCGTACTGCCTACTCCACTGTTGCCCACACCAAATTAGTTTATTCCCATTGTTTTGTTTTAAAAAGCTTAAATTGTAAGCATTAAACAAAACCCCTCATGAAATATCAACTAACAATTCTCTGTCTTCTCGTCACAATCTATCTACAAGCTAGTGTTATTTATGTAAATAGTTCCGCTACTGGTGCTAACGACGGAAGCTCTTGGCTAAACGCTTATACCGATTTACAAGAGGCAATTAGTGCTGCCGTATCGGGAGATGAATTATGGATTGCCCAAGGTAGCTACTATCCGACCAGTGGAATCAATCGCTATGTATATTTCGAATTGAAGAATGGTGTAAAATGGTACGGTGGGTTTAATGGCACAGAAGTAAATCTTTCGGATCGAGATCCAATGAATAATATCAGTATTTTGAGTGGAGATATTGGTGTTTTGAATGATAGTACCGACAATTCGTTTACTGTTATATACACCGCCTACACCGACTCAACGACAGTGCTCGATGGATTGACGATAGATCATGGAATTGCCAATAGTGGCAACAATAATGATGGGTTTGGAAGCCCTGCGAAATGTGGCGGAGGGGTTTATATATTAGCAACTGGCACTGGCAACGAAGTCCGTCCAGAAATTAGGCAATGTATTTTTTCAAACAATACGGCAGCATCCTATGGAGGTGGTATTTTCTATAGTAGTGGTGCGGGTGGTTCGGCGACTCCACTCATTGATGAGTGCCTCTTTTTTAATAATAGTGCAGCTTTTGCAGGAGGTGCTATTTCTAAGTTTGGGGGAAACAGTGGTACGCATACTATTTCAAATTCCACCTTTTTATTAAATAGCTCAGTTGCTTTTGGAGGTGCTATTCATTCTAATGATACACATGGGCAGGGAGTATTTGTTATTGATAGTTGTTCCTTTGACGGAAATAGCGGAGGGGCTGGAGGTGCGATTTACATTGAAGATTATAATGACTTGAGTGATGTAAAAATAGTAAATTCTAGTTTTACCAATTCTAAATCTCTTGACGAAGGTCTGGCTATTCTACTTTATTCTTATGACTCCACCTCTGATTTTAAGATTATTGGATGTGACTTTATAGAAAACAGAGATTCAAGTTCTGTAGATCTTGTTTCCTTTTTAGTATCGTCTTTTGATGGAAATGAAAAAGAAATATTTATATCAAATTCGCTATTTAAAAGTAATTTAATCGGAGGTCAGGGAATCATATGGCTTAGCGGTTATCAGCCTTCTTTATTAAAAATATTCAACTGCTCATTTATAGAAAATGAAGTATCCAAAGTTTGTATTTCTGTACGTCCTTATGGCTCAAAATGCTATGTTAAAAACAATTTGCTTTATAATAACAAGATGGTTTCAAATAATGGAGGAATTTTTCAACTGTCCAATACATCTCAAGATAATATAGGAAACGATACAATCTTGTTTGTAGAAAATTCTATTTTATGGGGGAATATTTCCGGAGTAAACGAAAAATATGTAGACACCAAAGGTAATATTCTATTTAAAAACTGCCTGATCGATGTCTCTGATTGTCAAGATTTAGCAAAGGATACTTTTGACAACGCCATTTGCTCCAACGTAATCTACAATCAATATCCTGAATTCGTAGATACCACTAATTGTGATTTACGATTAAAGCCTTGCTCTCCAGCTGTCAACACAGGCGATAATACTTTGTTAGACAGCACCATGGTTTTTGATCTGCTTGGTAATCCACGTATTAGTGAAGACATTGTTGACATGGGACCTTATGAAATAAGGTTTCCTCTTTCTATTAATGCTATCGATTCTGTCCTTTGCTATGGTGATGCTACAGGTGCCGTGTTTTTTGATTTTGAAAATGGAACCTTACCTTTAAGCTATGAATGGGGAAATGGACAGGAAACGGGGGTAAACAATACGGAATTAACATCAGGAGACTACCTGTTCACAGTGACCGATGCAGCAGGCTGTAGCAGAGCAATTGATTTAAGCATTAGCCAATCAGATGATTTGCAAATAACGTCATCTCTTGTGGATGCAAGTAGCTCTGCACAGTCTGATGGTGAGATATTACTTACAAGTATTTCGGGAGGTGCATCTCCCTATAATTACATTTGGTCGAATGGTGCCGACAGCCAATCTATTGATGGTCTTTTAGCTGGTGTTTATGATTTGACAATCACAGATGGAAACGACTGTGAATACTTTTTCACCTTTGAGGTAGATTTTACAATTGCAGTATCTCGAGTTGTAGCTACCGAAAGTATTTGGAGCTATCCGGGGACAGTAAAACCAGGAGGCGATTTTTCATTTTATATGGATAGCCCAAATGATGCAAAAATTGAATTAATCATGCTGACTACTCTGGGAGAAAAAGTATATCAATACCATTTTGAAAAAACAGAAAAGGACTTGATAAAAACCTTGAGCGCACCAAATCAGAGTGGGCTTTACTTTATAACTATTTTAGTAAATGGAGTACCAAGGAAGGTGTTACATTTGTCGGTTATTCAATAATCATTCTCTTTTCTTTAAAGAAAAAACCAATCACTTTTAAATATAAATTAAAACAAAAAAAGCGTGTTTGGGATGTTCCCAAACACGCTTTTTTTAGCTAAATTAGCTAGCTACTTCTTAGGGATTTTAACCATATACGTTCTTCCAGATTTATTAGGTAAACTACCTCCCACCAACCAAGGGTTGTACAATTTAAGTGTACGGTAACTAATTCCATTTTCGATTGCAAAGTCTCCTAAATTTTCAATTGATTTTTCTACTCGAACATTTACAAATTCAAGCTCAGCATATTTTTCATGTTCTTCCAGAAAGAAACCGAAGTTCTCAGGATTTTCCATAATTTCTTTAATCGCTACAATTCTAAAAAAGTAACGCATGGTTTCCTGACTAAGATTTAGATCGTAATAAGATTTAGCACGCTGGGCTTTCATATCAGATGCCAAGCCGTTGCTTCCCATATTGTAAGCAGCAGCAGCTAGAGACCAATTACCGAATTTCTTGTGCAACTTGTTCAAGTACTTACAAGCTGCTTTTGTTGATTTCTCGAAGTGGTATCTTTCATCAATACCGCCGTTTACTTCTAATCCATAATCTCTTCCTGTTCCTTTCATGAACTGCCAAACTCCTTTAGCTCCAGCTGGAGAAACAGCCATAGACAAATCACTTTCGGTCACCGCCAAATATTTAAGATCATCTGGCAATCCATTTTCTGCGAGTATGCGTTCAATTGTTGGGAAGTAGCGCTTTGCTCGTTTCAACAATAATAAGGTATTGGAATGGTAATAACTATTTCTCAGGATCTCACGTTCCAAACGTTCTTTCACATCGAAGTTTTCCATTGGTAATGGTTCTCCAGCAAAATCGAAGGGTCTATTTAAATCAAAGTTTTGAATTTTCTGATCAGCATGGCTGGCAGCACTTGTTTCCTGGCTATCAGCTGAAGGATTCTGATATGAAACAAATAATGCAAAGCTGAGGAAGGCCGCAAGGGCAATGGTGTAGATAGAGATAGACTTTGACATAGTATTTTACTTTTAAAGCAATAAGCACAAAAATAAGCTGCTACAAATTATAGCGTTTTTTATACGGTAATGAAGCTTGTATGTTTGGAAAAATCTAAGAATTGTATTTGTAGCTATTTTAGTCAACTAGCTGTTTAAAGCTTAAGGTCAAAATACATTCTAAATTTTAGATGAGTAAAATAATTATATTAATCTTAAAAACAAAACTAGGAGCTTTGAATTACTTCTTAATAACGCGAGGACGCTTAAAGACGGGAACAGTCGAGCAAGGCTCGCCATACATGATACTTTGTGCAACAGGTTGAAGCTTCATAGTCAATTCTACATAGGCAGAAGGAGGAACTGGCTTGTTGCTGCACCCTTTTATGATCAAACGCTTGCCTTCGTACTCAGTAGTATCAAAATCAGCTAGAGCTTTCTGAAAAGCTACTTTATAGAAAGTAGCCTCATCTCCTTGAAAAATTGAACCGGCAAATGGCGTTGCAGAAGCAGCAACCAGCATATATGCCCAAACAGGAATAATCGCGTCGGCAGAACAATAAATAGCCAAATTTTTTCCCTGATATTGCTCCCAATCGTGTTCTTTGAGGGCAGCTCTAAAGTCTTTTTCCTTAAGGATCAGCTCCATAAACAGATAATCCTTCAGATCAAAAATGACCAATTCTTCCTTTGGAAAAAACTCTTCCAAATTGATGGTAATCAGTCCGCTACTAGCGACCCGATTTACTAAAGGCTTATCATTTGTTTGATCCATATAGAATAGAACGTTTTAAATTGTGTTTTGTTGAGAATGGTGAGTTCAACTGGGCTTACTCTTCCTCCAGATTTTTAGTGTTCTCTGGCTTATTATCCGGTTTTCTATTGCTTACCACTTTCATGGATTCGAATCCTTCTCCTTCTGCACGAATTGGGATATAAATGGGGCCATCACTATCGTCTTCCTCTTGTCCTTCCACCATTTCCATCTCACCAGTATTTTCTCCTTCACCTGTATCTTCTTCTTCATCCTCAGTCGGCACTACCAATTCCATTCCTCCTGATTGTTCACCGCCCTCCATCAATGCAATTTCTTCCGGTGTCAATAGGTCTTCAAAGGTAATATCCAGATCCATTGCATCAACGATAGCCTGTGACACCTCTCTTGCGATCTGATCTTCGATACTCACAACAACAACTCCAGCTAACTCTTCTAATGGAGCAGCTTCACCAATTACCTGATCTGGATCTTTAAAGTCTTTTGGTTTTGGTAAGTCATTGATGTCCTTCAAGCCGAAGTAATCCATGAATTTTTGGCTGGTGCCATACAACAAGGGTCTACCCGGACCTTCACTTCTTCCAGTTATAGTAATGAGTTCTTTTTCTAATAGTTTTTGGATCGAGTAATCACAGCTTACCCCTCTGATTTTTTCGAGTTCGCCCTTTGTTACCGGTTGCTTGTAAGCAATGATGGAAAGTGTCTCAAGTGCAGCTCGAGAGAGTCGTTTTTTAGCTGTTTGCTTGAGGTGTTGGCCTACAACTTTGTGGTAAGCTCCTTTTGTAAAAAATCGATAGCCGTTTCCTATTTCTATAATTTCGAAAGGAAAGTCATCTGCTCTATATTTTTCCATAGAAACATTGATGGCCTTTTCGATCTGCGGCTTTCTAAATTTTGACTCAAAGGTCTCCTCTAAGCATAATTTGATTTCATCGTAAGTAATAGGTGTTTCCGATGAAAAAATTAAACTTTCTATATGTTGAGATAAATACTCCACTGTAACTCGTATTTTGTAAGGGTTTATTCCAAAATTATTTGGCCTAAACTCTATTGGATATTAAAATCGTAGCAAGCCATAATTGGATGCAAAGCTGCTTTAAATTAAAAGCGCCACGAAATTAACCAAATAAGGGTGAAGTATAAAATAAAACGAGAAAGTTTGTGCTAAAGAGGGCTAAGTAAAGAATAAACTAGCCTGAAATGCCACAACGTTTCTTCCTTTCCTGTTGAAAAGGGACATCCCGAACCAGTTTTAAATATGAATTCCTGTTGTGTAGCAGATTTTCGGAAGGAGAGCTGTCTTGATAGTAAAAATCAGCCAATCCTTTTATTCCTTTCAGTTCATAAGCGACTTCCACCATACAGGCGCTCTGACCTTTGGTGAGCGAGTTATTGAGCGCTTGATGTTTTTCAAGGGCTCTTTCCTGATAGGTACGTATTTGATTAGAGGTGGGGCGAGAGTAATCAAACTCACAAAGTCCTGGATTCTCTGGGAGGTAACGAACCGTAAATTCATCCCCCTTTTCGATGGGCATACCTCCATTTTCAGGAGCGAAGTCTTCTCCAACTATATTTTTGGTACGTACGGTATAAGCCTCTCCATCTACCATAAAATAATAAGAAACCAAATGTCCTTTTTCACTTGTCACCAATACTCTTGCGTCGGTTTCTTCACCAAATTGTTGAAGTAATCTCTCCATATTTACCATATCTTCTCCTGTCCCAGATTGTAATTTCTGTACCCCCCACAAAAGGCCTAATACTAAAAAGAGGAGTCCTCCTACAAAGGCAAGACTTTGCATTAAATGCTTTTTCTCCATCTTCTTCCTTATTCGGTTGAGTGGTGTATCTGCCGTCTTATTTAGGTTGAATCCGTAATAGAATTTTTTATCACGAAGCTCGATGTCGAGTTCGCATAATTGATCTCCAATAAAAAAAGAATATGACTTAGACTCGAGTACTTCGAAGTCTATCATCATAATTTTGCTGTTACAATAGACGAGTAGGTGTCCTGACTGAGCGCCATGATAAATTCCTACTACGTGTTTCTTACCATTGTCAGCTAGGTATGTCCAATTGAGCTGGTTCACAACGTGTTTCGGTTTTCTGTAAATTGTAAATTGTAGTTTTCTCTCGTTTCCCGTTTTGGTTAGTTGCCACAAAATTTCCCTTCTAGCCAAAACGCTTTTATAAGATAATGGAAATTCATCAAAAAAGAAACAGTCTAAAAGTTAAGGTCTTCCTTTTTTGCAAAGTTTTCCTCCTTTAGAATCGTATCTGACAATTAATTCTAATATCTTCAGTAGATTAGCTTGGTTAAAGCGCAAGAAGTTGCTCAAAACTCCAATGAAGTCTACAAAGTGTTCTTTTAAAGCAAATTCGATTTACTAAAAAGAAAAATTTTTGCATCATGACAAAACAAGAAAAAGAAGAACTCAAAGGAAAAATTATAGCTAAGATAAGTCAGACGAAAAAGGAGATTATTGAGTTAACTGAGCTTACTAAACCAATCTCACCTGAAAACTCAATTGGTAGGATAAGCAGAATGGATGCGATTAATAATAAAAGCGTAGCAGAGGCAGCATTAAGGTCAACTAAGCAAAAATTGAATAAACTTAATTTTGCATTAACGAAGGTAGATGCTAAGGATTTTGGAATTTGTATTTATTGTAAAAATGCAATTCAACCTGCTAGGTTGATGTACCTTCCTGAGAGTACGCGTTGCGTAAGATGTGCCGCTCGCTAAATAACTAGTCCGTTGCGAGTAATTTGTTATTTAATATAAATCCCGCTACAGATTGGGGCAAAAAAAAACAGGGTACAAACGTAAAAAATTACGTAGCACCCTGTATAACCCCAAAAAACCAAATGAAAACTTCTTTCATCCCGAAAAACGGGAAGGGCTTTTCAGCCAATATATCTTTAAGTAAAAAACTTTAGTATTGTTGTTTTGTCCTTCTCTTTCAAACCTCGAATCTTTCTCTCATTTTTGATGTCAATCCATTCATTGTTCATCAATATTAATTACGACCTTGTGACGCACATGCCAATAGCAGGTCACGTACATAAGTTACGTTTTCTGAAAAAAAGTAGCGAAAAAATGAAGGTTTAGCAGTTTTTTATGAAATTTTACAACAAATATTCGTAAAAACCGACTTTTAGACTTAAATACACTTCTTAGTTTTGAGTAATAATATTTTAC
>CAKZUK010000180.1 GCA_937921775.1 uncultured Saprospiraceae bacterium | reverse complement strand
CCTGACTTGCTGGGACAGGATATACTATAGTTTCATTCATGTTAGCTTGGTCTGAAACGGAAGAAGTAACATCTTCGTAAGCATCCGGTCCAACATTAGTAGGGCTTAGAGGCGCAAATCGAATACTTGTCAAACTAAAATGATCAGCTCCTGGATTACTCGGATTTCCTCTTTCTTGTCCTTCTATATCTTCATCAATTGTTGTTCCGGGGGCTTCGAAATTTTGGTACAAAGGCGTGTCTTCAGTTGTTCTCCAAACATTAGCAGCACTGTCAAAACTGAGATTAGGATTTTCGTTAATCACCTCTGTCGCATCAAAGGAGGTGGAGCTTGCACCCGCCAAAATAGTTGCACTGCTAGTAGGGAACATCAAATTGCTCAACCAAGTGATATTATCCCCTTGATCGTTGTCTGTATCGACAACCTCTACCAAACTATTTTCAGAACCTGTGATTAAATTATTGGCAATAGTAATGTCTTCTAAATCTTTGCTGTAATTGTCATTATTGTCAAAGCCAATTTCAATACCGTGGCTGTTATTGACCATGGTATTATAAGCAATGGTGACGCGTTCTGCTCTAAAGTGTTTGGAGAGATTGGAACTTTGACCATCAATAGCATCCCCCAGCGTAAGCGTAATTGGGGCGTCCCAGCGGGTTCCATTCAGGCCTTCCATGTAGTTGTTGATGATGAGATGATCTGTGCCATATATGCGAATGCCGCCGGTGTAGAGGGTGGATCCAGCAGGGGAGGTGCCGATCGGCTTTTCATTGCCAAAAAAGTAATTGCCCTCAACTCTGTTTCTATTGCCATGTCGTAGCGAAAGAGTTCCGTAACTGGCAACAAAGGTATTGTGTCTGATGATATTGTCGCAAGACTTAACCGAAACTATTTCAGGGTCACCATCACAATCTTCAAATAAATTGTGTTCCACTTTTGTAAAGCCACTACTGAGGGACATCTCGCTCCAGCCAATCCTTATTGACTCTTGCTCATTGACTGCTCTTGGACCATTGTTTTTAAAATAATTGTAATCGATTTTGTCGTATTGGGATTGATAGTAAATTTCATCTGAACCATTGTCTTCAAATGATCCGTCAACAGTTATATAATGTCCCGGAGTTGTTTTGTTTTGAAAAATATTATGATCGATTCGATTGTGATGACTTGGGTAGTCAAAAGGGAAGGTATTGTCATTCCAAACGCCGCCGATGAGCAGCCATTTAATGGATTCCTCGGTTTCTAATTCAAAAACATTTCTGCTTATTCGCACATGATTACTTCCTTCCAGTTTGACCAAAGTATCGTCCCCCTCACCATCGATGACAAAGCCTTCTAAAGTTACAAATGCTGATTTTCGGATAACAAAATGTGACTCGCCAGTTAGCGTTACGCCTCCTACGGTTTCTGCTTTTATAATGACCGGATTAGCTTCCGTAGCAACTACCTCAAAAGTGGCTTCAAAGTCATTATAGCTTCCGTTGTTCACAATAAAAACGCCACCATTAGTAGAGGCATTTACGGCATCTTGGAGATCCTCTGGATCGGAATAGTAGCTTTGAGCATTGCTATTGAAAATCCAAAGAGACAAGCAGCATAAAAGGTATATTTTCCTAAGACTTGGTTTTGTAAGCATGTTTTTAGTTTGTGGTGTAATCATGTTTTATTTTACTTTGATTAATCTAAGATAATCTAATATGGCTGTATTTTCATCTACATTCATGTTATTATTCCATTCTTCAAAGTGAATTTTAATGGAATTGCTTCCAGCCTGTAGTTTGACCTTGCGACTATTTGAAAATGCCCATTCGGACCATTCGTCCTGTCCTCGTTGTGGCATCACGATAACGCCTTCGTAATTATTATTTACAGACAAGCTGCGGATTGCACACTTGTTGTCAGTGTTCCAAGGCCCGTTTCCATTCGAATAGCGAAAGTCAATAAGGTAGCTCCCCGCTTCGTCAACCGCTAGCTTGATATTGATGCTCCTGTTTTTGGTCCGACTCAATTCTACAAAACCTTTTCCTGAATAATTGGTATAGGGGAGTGGAGATGCTTTCGCAAAATCCTCCATTTGAATGGTCTTGATGTTTTTGGCAAAAACGATTGGCTCGCTAATAAAACCTTCGTGGCCGTTTTCATCGACTGCACTTACTGAGTAAGAAACATAATCCGCATCACTTGCTTTCCATACAGTTTCAGTTGTAGTAGTAAGTAGCTTTCCATTTTCATAAATGCGATAACTTACTACATCTTGAACAGCTTGCCATTTTAATGCAGCTCCCTCTTTGAAAGCTAAGACCGTTGGTAAACTAGATTGGTTGGCAACTAAATTAATATCCTGATTCGTAAATACATTGTTTTGCATTTCAATGACAATGTCGTGACTGCCCTCCCAGTCGCTAGGGATAAAAGCTTTGTCAGCGATTTCGTCATCAATAGTTAGCGACTTAATCTTTGTTCCATGCCCACTAATGGAAATATTCAAAATCGTATTCCGGTATTTGAAATTTGTCAAAGAACGCTGTCCACCATAAGTTTCTGGAATAATGGGTTTGAAATACAAGCCTTCTGATTGGAAATCCATTCCAATAAAAATACGATGTACCATTGCTAAGTTACCCGCCATACTCCAAAGCATTCGATGCGAGTTGATTTCAGTGCCTGAAAAATCGCCTGTCTCAGCCACCATGTTTTCATAGTTGCTTAGAAACAAAGCTGAGGCACGATAGACACTTGCTAAGCCATGATTCAGTACCGCTTCGTTTTTAGTTTTGGCAGCAGCCCAATTCCAATAGGATTGTACAAAAGGCCAGATTCCATTATTGTGATAAGGAGGAATATTGGGAATTTGAGGATAGATACAAGAGGCACCGTAAGTGGTGAGTGGTGATTTGCTAATAATAGAACTAGCCTGAGCATCGTCAGCCACCTCAAATATAACCGCCAATGCTTCACCCAGTGCTTCATATCTCGGAGAGACCATCAGATGATGGCGACCATACAAAAATTGTGCATAGTAACCTTTGTCTTTCATCCAAAGGTAATCATTGATGCCTTTTTTAATCGCTTCAGCTCTATCGTCGTAAGCTTGATATGGTTCACCTTTAAGTTTTGCCATCGCTGACAAAATGCGATGTCCTTGATAATGCACTACGTTGGTTCCTAGGTTTTGTGAAACATATATGTCCTTATTGTCCATCCATTTTGGATAGGATTGCTCACGCCAATCTAGGAAGGAAGACTCCCCAGAATACATGCCGGTTTGTGCATCATAGACCGTTTTGTAATCGTCTTCCAAAGTGTTTTTTATAATTGGGTACACTTCGTCTAGCCAATCCTGCTCTCCCGTAACTTTGTAAATTTCCCAAGCAGCCAATATCCAAGTTGTTCTATCTGAAGAAACCGGCCAAGCGCCTCCAGAACCTGTATCTTGAATAATGCGACCACGTTTCACTTTTTTACGCAAGCTTATTTTTCCGACCTCTGGTTCGTGATAAGCAAAAGCTAGCAAGATGCTGTAACTTACATCACGTGTCCATACGCCGGCCCATTTTGCACCAGTACGCAGGGTGCTATCTGCTTCAATATTCATGATGGCCTCTTCTAGTGAGAGGTTGAACAATGCATCTACAATTGGCAGCTCAGAAGTGTATTTTGCTCGATCAGAAATATCTTCACTGAGTTTCCATTCATTTATTTGATTAGCTGTATCGTTGTATGGGTTTAGTTTTACAGTGATGCTATAAATATTAGGGTCTTCAGTTGCTATTAGCTTCAATCCATTAGTTGCCAAATTGACAAAATCCCAAGTCAATGGTTCTGAAGCTCCAGCTATAAAGAAACCCATGAAATCATCTTTCGCTATTTTCGAACCATCATAGGCTTCGTAAAAACCTTGCTCTTCAAATTGCTTCAAAACAGGAGAAACATCCAGCTTGAATGTATAGACATAATTTGCTGACAAAAATGATTTGGGCTCTTCTGGGAAAGGGGCAGGTTTTTCACCAAAAGTGATTAGAGAAGATTCCTGTTCTTCGCCAATGATTAGCCAATGGTCCTCTCCTGGTGGCAATTCGTTATCTTTTTCATTGATACTAAATTTGAATTTAATTAATCTTGAAAAAGTAGCACTAGCAGGACTTTTGTAATTTGATTGGATGTGCGTCGGCGAGATAACTTCTGCAATATAATTCCCTTGTATTACTTTATCCTTTTGAATGGTGAAGGCCTCAGATTGGTAGAGTTTGGCGTTTTTTTCTACTTGTTTTTGGTTACAGGACATGAATAGGACTAAGCTTGTGATTAGGAATAATTGTTTGTACGTGATGGATCTTTAGCTTAAGCAATAGTTGACCACCTGCTTACTTATTTTCTTTTTGACAAAATACAGGTTTTTGAACGATTGACCAATGAAGCTTGGAAAATACTCTATTTCTATGTGGGGATCGTAGCGATTGGGGCTTAGTCTTGTATTTGAAGCATGCGATGGAGAGAGCTCCGTAATTGGATAGAGCAAGATGATCTAATAAGCTAGGTCTTTGATAAAGTAAGGTAGGGAGGTGCCAATGGTTTGATAAAAATGTGGATGAAGTGTTTAATGTTTTGTACGAAACTTTAAGCTCAATCCAACTGAAAATGAATAGGAATGTATAGAAATTTCCTGATTGGATTAGCATTTGATTTTGTAGGTTTCCATCTACATGGCTGGTATTCGTTTAGCATGTTTTGTAAGACTAAATTTGTGACTCGAAGTGCTTCTTTGCCTGTTCCCGCGCCCAAATCTCGGACTAATTGAACACAGTATATTTTGCTGATTTTATCTAGATCTAGCTTTATGATCACCTTTCCTTCAATTTTATTTTCTTGCGCAATTTGAGGATATTCCAATAAATTATAAATTGACTTCATTAGCTCATCTGAAAAACATTTATTTTTGGATTCAAGGTCGGAAAGTGAATCGCATGCTGGAGTTTGGGGGAAGTTGATTGGTGTTTCGTAAACGGTAAATATTTCTTCTGCAATAGTAACGCTGTCAGTAGAGATACGTTTGTTTTGTCCACACAGAGTGCTGCAGATAAAAATAAGGATCAAGAAGGGGCCTGCGCTTTTAATTTTCACAGTTTGTATTTGGTTATTATTAATTTTAGCTTACTGTTTAGCGCCTTTTTTGAGATTGCCCATCTTTCGCATTCAATACAATAGCTGAGCCATCCAGCTTGATTTTAGGAAAGTGGTTAATCGCTATAATGCCTCTGGTAATTGTAATTCAAATCTTAACTAGCTTATACCAAAGATTACAACTGCCACAAAAACGAATAAGGAAATTTTTTATTAAAAGCCAACAAAAAAATCCTGTCTGACCTCTAGGTAAACTGTCAGAAAAACAATTTCATCCGATCCAGTTGAATCGCTACGAAAATAATTTTTTTGAACAAATCATTCAATTTAAAGCAGGAAACGAATTACCCAGTTAAGTAATTCGTTTCCTAAAGCTTAGTAAATCAGTAGGCTAGGTGTCTTATGCTTTTTTTATTAAACTGACACCAAAGAGCAAGACCATTGCTCCAACTACTGCTGTAACTAAGGAACCAATAAGGCCTCCTCCAGCAGAAATACCGGTAACGGTAGAGAGCCATCCCCCAAGCATAGCCCCCACAATACCAACAATAATGTTTCCAATCAGTCCAAAGCCTGCACCTTTCATAAGTGTGCTAGCAATCCAACCGGCTACAGCGCCAAAGGCAAGATAATAAATCCATTGTTCCATGATAAATGATTTTTGTTTATTGAAAAGAAAAGTAGAGATTTTAATCCCTGTCAATGTAATAATAGGGAAAAAGATTGAATTTACATAAAATGCTTGCCAATGTGCAGGTAAGCTGCTGTTGTGAAAGTGGGTTAATTTGTAACAGGATCTAAGTCATTTAGTGGATAGAATAGGCTGGCTGCTCCGAATAAATACAGTCCGTCGTTTAAGTCGATTTTTTTGAAAAAATTTCGAATATTAAGCAACTTATTTATAAAGAATCGATGATCTTTTTGTTTTCCCAACCGCAAGTCGTAATATTGGTCTTCACATTATTTTTGCTCATTCCAAAAGAACCAAAGCATCCACTAATGTCAAATAAGCGCATTTCATATTTCATTCCTATACCTGAAGATATTCGGGATTATGTGTTATTAAAGATGCGTATCAAAAATACGCAGCGTATTTATGTGATTTCTGTTGTTGGCCTTGTCTTCGCTTTTCTACTATTAGTTCTTGACTACATTCGCTTTGATGCGGATAAACTCA
>CAKZUK010000179.1 GCA_937921775.1 uncultured Saprospiraceae bacterium | reverse complement strand
TGCAATTTCAATTGCAATGGTAATTGCAGTTTTTTCAAGCGCTGTGGCCCTAGCAATTCTTCCAAGCGCAGTGCCCGTTTTTTCCTGCTAAGATATAGTGATAGTTTAAGAGCATTTGAAATTTGAATACAATATTGCTATTACAAATAGCAGACTTATTTCATTAGCATTCCAACTGTAATTTTTCACCTTCTCCGTTTCGAATGCTGCTCTCGTTCGAATATCTTTTTAAAACGTTCTTTGAGTAATTCTTTTTGTTCATCGTTGCAGATAGCACGCAAGTCATTATAGTGTTGATTTAATGATTGCTGCATCTCGACATGTAAATTACCAATGGCTTGATCGAGTTCACTGAGGCTAGTAATGTCGCCAGGATTAGTCGTAAGCGCTTCCATTTTTAAAGCCTTTTTCTCTCCTATATTTTTCCTTAGTTCGTTTACTACTTCACGATGAGCTTCTTTTAAGGATTCAAATTGTTGAACTTGGCTGTCAGTTAAATTAAGCGCCTTTGCCATTCGGTTTTTCTTATCTCCTCTTCTTTCCATACGGTCCTTTCCTCGGTGTTGCCTACTGTTTTGCATCCAAAGCATAGCAAGCGTACTAATATTTAAGATTACCAAAACGGCAACCAACCAAGTGATCCAACGATTTTCTTTAAAGTAATTCATATTATTCTGAGATATAGTATTCAAGAGATTGATCAGCCATATAAGAATATTCACTTTCTATACTGTCTGTGATTCCGTCTTCTTCAATAGAGGTATTACTAAAAACAGCGTAAGCGGTATAAACATTTAAAAGAAGTAGACAAGCAACAATAGCAGGCTGCAACAACTGAGACAAAGCCCCGAGGGCGCTTGGTTTTTCTGTTGTTTTCAACTGTTCTTCAAGTCGAGCAAAAAGCCATGGGTTTGCTTTTAGTCTTGGAATATCATCCAGACTCTGCATGGTATTTTCTATTTCTTTTTGAATATCTTTTTCTTTATTATCCATCACTATTCAATTTATTAGTTAGATGTATTTTTGTCAAAAAACTTTCGCTTCAGATCATTCTATTTTTGTAATATACGGTTAATCTTTTCTTAAGGTTTGTTTTTGCACGATGCATTAAAGACTCAACTGCGGACAGACTGAGTAGCATTATATCTGCCACTTCCTGGTAACTTAAGTGCTCGTATTTATGAAGCGTAAAGGCTATTCGTTGATTCTTCGGAATCCGCTCAATCATCTCCTGCATGATTTCCATGCGTTGCTTTGCTTCTAGTTCTTGATGTGGATTACTATTGGTGGAAGCAACTACTTCTGCAACACCTTCCAGTCCAATGAGGCTTTTGAAATAAGCGGCTCTTTTCTGGCGTTTTCGTTTTCGAATTTCTTCTAGTGATTTACTAACTGCAATCCGATAAATCCAGGTTGATAATTTAGCATCACCTCTAAATTTTCCGATGGATCGAAATACTTCAATAAACACCTCTTGACTTAGATCTTCTGCTTCTTCTTTATTATTGACAAAACCATAACAGGTGTTCAATACCTTCTCCTGAAATGCATCAACGAGCATTCGGAAGGCCTGATGGTCACCGTCTAGTAATTTTGGAATCAGCGTTTTCTCGTCCAATCTATTATGTTTGTAATCCTTTAGATGCTCTAGTTTAGGAAAACTTGTGGGAAAAATGGATTATTTAAACTTATTATTGGAGATCTGTAACAAATTTAAGGGAAATGATACTTTTATAAAAAGGCAATTCGTTTTGAGCAAACACTGTATCCTTTTAACAATTACTGCATTATTAACTATGAAAGGATCGACCTAAATAGATCACCTTTCAAATTTGATGAATTTAATCAATGAATATTATGACTTTGAATCGTTTCAACATTCCCCTCTTTCTATCATTTAACTCAACTAGATTCGCCTACCTCTTCTTCATTTTTTGTGCTACTCTTTGCGCACCCTTTTTGGCGTTTAGTCAAAGCTCAGCTAGTGTTGAAACTAGTCCTGAAGTATTTGCAAGTGAGGAAGTTTATTTTGATTTTGGCAAACATGAATTGCGGACGGATGATGTAGTTAAACTTGAATCCATTATTGCTGAGTTGAAAGATAATGAATATGTAAAAATTCGAATCACTGCTCATACGGATGCAATTGGCAGTGATGGCAACAACCAGAGGCTTTCTGAACGACGAGGTGAAACAGTCAAGACTTTTTTGATTACAAAAGGGATTCCAGATTCCTTGATGCAAGTTGGCGTATATGGTGAGCATGCTCCGGTGGCTGACAATGACTCGGATGATGGTAGACAACGCAACCGACGAGCAACCGTAGAACTCGTAAAGTTTATTCCAAAAAAACAAGAAGCGATTCCTGAGAAGGGTGTTCCAATGGGCTTGGTAGAAGGTACTGTTGTTGATAAGACCAATGGTAAACCGATAAAAGCAACTGTCATTATTCGCAGCAAAAATTTTCGCGATTCTGTAGCAACTGACTCTAGTGGTTATTTTAGTAAAAAAGTACCGATAAATACAGTGGTCGGTGTTGATGTTTTTGCGCCAGGATATTTTTTTGAGACACAGATGATGAAAGTTTCCCCAGGGATAAAACTACCTTCTTTATACTTTGAATTACCGAAGGCTGTGGCTGGTGAAGTTGCATCAATCAAAGATCTATTTTTTGTGGGAAACAAAGCTGTACTTTTGAAAAAGTCAGAACCTATACTTCCCAAAGTTTTGATATTTATGCAAATCAATGATACTATAAAAATTGAGATTGGAGGTCATGTCAACTTTCCATATCGCCACACTGCCTACAAAAACAAAGCTGCTGAGAAAGAACAAATCTTGTCAGATAATCGCGCTAAGCTGGTTTATGATTATTTGATACAGCATGGCATTTCTCCAAACCGATTGAGTTGGAGAGGGTATAGTAATACGAAAATGAAATTTCCGTATGCTACACAGGAAGTGAAAATGGCTAAGAATCGGCGGGTAGAGATTATGGTGTTGGACTAAGGTGGGAACAAGCTGGCCGCTAATTCAGTTGTCTTGATATTTTGGCAGCATCGCTATTGCAATAGTTTTTAAATGTAAAACCGCAAAACGCTGTGCTGAGCGAACCTGTATACTCGACGCAGCCAGGTAGAGTCGAAGTATGATAAATTCAAAATGTAAAAGTATCCCGATAATCGTAGTTAACATGACGTTTTTCGCGTTCGCTGGCAAACTTTTACATTTTAAATTTTGCGGTTTTACATTTTACATTTTGCCTGGCGGCCTGTTTAGCTAGCAGATAGACCAGACAGGTTTTAACCATGCTCTGGATGCAAAAATCAATTAAGGGAGGGCCAGCTTGGGAAATTGGAAGACGGAAGTTGGAAGACGAAAGTTTCCCTCCTCCAACTTCTTCCTTCTACTTAATCACCTTAATCTCCACCAAAGTATCCAAGCCATTCACCACCTCAATATAAATACCATCAGAGATACCCGTTTCAATAATACGTTTCTCAAATTCATTCTCTCCTACTTTCACTTCCACATAAGTTGAGTCCTTCTTTATGATTAGATCACGTTCGTTGATGGCAATTACGTTTTCTTTTTTCTTGAGGATGATATCTGCACTAGCGCTGTAACCTGCTCTGAGGAATACCTTACTGCTTGGTTGGATGGCAGCGCGCACTTCAAATTTCACAGCACCTTCTTCCGTTATTCCTTTCGGAGAAATGTATTCCAGACTTGCTGGAAACTTTTCGTTTTCAATGGCACCGATCGTCAACTCTAGAGGCATACCTACTTTCAATTTTCCTACATCAGATTCGTCTACGTTTCCTTCGAAGATGAGTGAATTCATGTCTGCAACGGAAGCAATGGTGGTTCCCTCATTGAAGTTATTCCGTTCAATTACAGAAGACCCTTCTTCTACTGGAACGTCCAATACCATTCCATCAACTGTGGAGCTTACAATATTGGAGACCTGCTTTGAATTTTTGGTGGCGCCTTCTCGCAGCAATTGTAAGTTGCTCATAGCAGCGTTCATTTCTTCTCTACGAATGTCTACGTCAGATTCAAATTGTTTGAGACTATTTCCTGCTACAATTAACTGATTGTCGTAAGCTGCTTTTGCCAAGTCCAACTGAACTTTGATTAGGTTATAATCCGTTTGAGAAATGACACCATCAGTCAACAAACCTTTCTGACGTTGCTCCTCCTGATTTGCATTTTCGTAATTAACACGAGCCGTTTCTACATCTAACTTTTTATCAAAAACTTCTTTTTGTCTATTCAGTTCACGGTTGGCTTCTTGGTAGCGAATTTTAGAAAGCTCTACGTTGGATCGTGCATTATTAATGTTGACCTCGGAAGGCACCAATTTGATCCGTGCTAGTTTCTGTCCTTTCTTTACTACTTCACCTGCTTCCACAAATAGTTTTTCGATAACACCAGAAACTTGTGGCTTTATCATTACTTCTTTACGTGGACGAACAGCTCCGGTGGCTACTGTTTTCTTGATAATATCTTTGACCTCGGCTTTGGTCAATTCAATACCTGCCTGTTCCTGATCTGACTTTTGCATAAAGTATCCGCCCAGTCCAACTGTGGCTAATAATAATACAATTCCTAGTGCGATTAAACAGCCTTTGTTCATAGTTAATTTTTTTTCGAGTTTAGGTTTTATCTAAACCCCGTTTGGTTTTTAATTTTTATGATTCTTTGATGATTTCGTAATTTTGCGATCCCCTTCACTTTCTATAATCGAGGCTGCTCCAAGGAAATTTCTCAAAAAGTCATTATTTATTAGGCTACATGAATTACTCAAAGAGCATTCATTCTATCATTTTAGATTTAAAGTTTCTTATTTAAAACCCGAATAACAAGGGCTTGAAAAATGCAAAACAAATAATAAAAATTAATGTGAATAAAAACATATACTCTCCTGCTAGCATAGCATGCAAACTAATTTCTTCTTTTTTTGAAATCTTTCTGACTAGCTTTAGATTTTCTACATATTTTTTCCTATCCCTTTTTATTAAAAGATATACAATCAACAAACAAATACATCCCGGCAGATAAGTCAATATATAAATACTCATATCTACTACTTTTTTATATCTTCCAATATTTTATTTTTCTTCCGATATCCAGCGATGACTGAAAAAATAATAATCATAACACCTAAAGCTATTCCCATACGTTTGCTATACTTTTATTCGTCTTTCAATGCTACTACAGGATTTACTCTTGATGCTTGCATTGCTGGAATCAATCCCGTAATTGCACCACAGATAATCAAGATAATTAATGCGGTGACAGCTACTCCCATATCTACTTCAGGATTACCATAAAATTCAGTCCCCTCTCCTACTGCCATATTCAATAATGAAACGATAACCGTTCCGGCAGCAAGCCCCATATAACCAGCAATAGTGGTTAGAAAAACAGATTCCAATAAAATCATGGAGACAATAGAATTTGGTGTTGCGCCAAGCGCCTTACGAATACCAATTTCCTTCGTTCGTTCTTTTACTACAATGAGCATGATGTTCCCTACTCCAATTACTCCCGCTAGCAAACTACCGATCCCTACAAACCAAACGAGGAATCGAATACCAAAAAACAAACCCTGAACTTCTGCAAATTCTTCTTCGATGTTCTCTGACCAAAAAGCTTGCAAATCATTTGGTGCAACTGAATGTCTTTCTTTCAATAAATCTTTAATCTTATGCTCTACCGTACTTACTTTTACGTTAGGATGCATGGCACAAGCAAACCATCCAACACTATTGGGCCGATTTCTAACTTGCTGTGCCGTAGTTAATGGAATATAAATCGTCTTCTCGTCTTCCATTCCATTATTCCCTCTCCTACTTGATTTCGCAATACCAATGACCAAATACTTCACTCCTTTAAACTGAATATATCCACCAATCGGCTTTTCATCTTTTTCAAAAAGCACATTTCTTACTCCTCTTCCAATCACTGCGACTTTGCGCTTTTCGCGTAGATCCATTTGATTTATAAACCTTCCTTGAATAATTTTTATGGGGTCGATATGAATCAAATCAGGTCCATCCCCACGAACATCAAAAGCGGCACTCATTCCATTTCGGGTAACCTCACCAGAAGGCATCCACATTCGAGGAGCTACATAAGCAATCTCATCTTCAAATCTATTTCGGATAGCAGCAACGTCCTCATTTGTTAATCTGATCGAACGCCCTGGCGCCAATCCTTTGTATGGTTTGGATGTAAAACGCCCTCCCATGTACAAGCTATTTTTAGCTCGATCACCAAACAAACCTGTCACTCCATTCTCCAATCCTTTACCTGCTCCCATCAAAAAGACCAACATAAAGATGCCCCAAAACACGCCCAGTGCAGTAAGTCCCGTACGGAGCTTATGCTTTCTTATCGTGTTGAATATTTCTTGCCAGTTGTCTAAGTCGAACATAGTTTATTGATTTCAGTGTCAGTGTCAATTACAGTGGAATGTCAGTTGCAATTGCAGTTTCAGTTTTCACTCGATCGTTGTTCCTCGTTTTTAAGTCCGCTCAGCAATTCCAAAAACTTGGCTTGGTGCTTACTTCTCTTTAATTCTTCGTGATGCGAAGCCTGCAATCGCGGGACATTCTAATTCTCACCTATCTTCCAGTCAAGCAGGTTCTAATTCCGATTCTAATTCTTCAGCTTTTCATAGCCGTCACCGGATTGATTCTAGCTGCCTGTATCGCAGGAATCAAACCAGCCACTGCACCACTAATAATCAAAATTAAGAGTGCAACTAAAACCAGTTTTATATCTACTTCTGGATTATGAAAAAATTCCAATTCTGCTTCATTTATTTCCATTACTTTTTGGATGGCGAAAATAACACCCATGCCACAGGCCAATCCCAGATATCCTGCAATAGAAGTTAGGAATACTGATTCTTGTACGATCATCGAAATGATCGAGTTAGGTGTTGCGCCAAGTGCTTTACGAACGCCAATTTCTTTGGTCCGCTCTTTTACGATAATGAGCATGATGTTACTCACTCCAATTACACCAGCGATGATACTTCCAATTCCTACAAACCAAATGAAGATATTGAGGAAGGTCATAACCAAAGAAATTTCTTTGAAGTTCTCTGCATCGTTGTGGATACCGATGGCTTGTCGATCGTTTGGTGCTATTTTTAATCGGGTGGACAATTCTTGTCGTACAGATTCTTCAATCACCATAGCCTCTTCGTAATTGGCTTTCCCCATGTCGACGATCATGGTGTGTACATCTTCAGTTCCATCTATTCGTTGAGCGGTGGATAATGGTAAATACACCCGCTCTGTTTCTCGTTTTTTCCCTTCTGTGAATACACCAACTATTTGAAATTTAATGCCTTTTATTTCAAGGTATTCTCCCAAAGGGTCTTCATCTTCTTTGAACAATTCTTCTCTCACTGCTTCTCCCATTACTACCACTTTTCTGCGCAGATCCATGTCTGTTTGATTCAGAAAACGCCCGCTAGTTAAAATTGGATTTTCAATGTAGTAATGTTCTGGTGGCACGCATTGCACGCGATAAGCTAGGCTTTTATTTTTATAAGCAATAAAGTAATTGCCACTCATATTGAATCGGGCACTCGTTCGTTTCGTTCCTTCTAGCCCCTTGATCGCTTCGAGATCCGGACTGGTATAACCAATAAAACGTCCTGCAGGAAGTCCTTTGTAAGGAACAGAAGTTTGATCCGCCCAAATGTAAAGTACATTTTCAGCATCGTTAGAGAAGTTACGGGTGGCACTGTTTTGCAAACCTTTACCAAAACCTAGTAGGATGACGAGCATAAAAATTCCCCACCACACGGAGAGTGCCGTGAGTATGGTTCGCAGTTTATGCCTGCTAAGTGAACTAAATATTTCTTGCCATTTGTCTAGGTCGATCATGATTTTATTTTTGAGGGGTCATCAGCGATTTAAGTATTTTGAATTTTAAGTCTGACTTATAGTTCCCGTCTCTTCTTTCTCAATCAATCCGTCCTTCAAATAAATAATTCGGTTGGTCATTTTAGCAATATCTTCTTCGTGGGTAACGATGATCATCGTAATTCCCTCTCGGTTTACTTCTTTAAAAATTTCCATGACGTCATGAGATGTTTTTGAATCGAGTGCTCCAGTAGGTTCATCTGCCAAAATTACTTTTGGACTTGTGATTAACGAGCGAGCAATAGCGACTCTCTGTTGCTGCCCCCCTGACAATTGAGTCGGTAAGTGGTGTGCCCATTCCTTAAGTCCTACTCGATCCAGATAATCCAGTGCGAGTGCTTGTCTTTTTTTGCGATCAACCTTTTGATAATAAAGTGGGAGTGCTACGTTTTCCATAGCTGTTTTGAAATTCAGTAAATTAAAGGATTGAAAAACAAAACCGAGGAGTTGGTTGCGATACATGGCTGCCTGCTTTTGCGAAAGATTGTCCATGGCTGCATCATTGAGCAAATATTCGCCTGAATCAAACTCGTCCAGCAAGCCCAATATATTTAGGAGAGTAGATTTACCTGAGCCTGATGAGCCCATAATGGATACAAATTCGCCTTGATTAATCGTCAGGTCTATTCCCTTTAAGACTTCGAGACTATTATAATCAGTATGGTAAGATTTTCGAATGTTTTGTAAGCTTATCATTTTTTGTTCTCATTCAGTTTATGAAGTTGTTTAATAGTTCTTCATTTTCCTATTACCGACGGACAGCATAATCTGTTAGTATGTTTAAAGCTAATCGGTAGTATCAAAGAACGCAAGTAGCTTCGACTTGCCCAAAAACTATGGATAAAGTTAAGCTTTGGACAGACGAATAGGCCAAATTCATCGGTAATTTTCTTTGATCGACTTATAGTTCACTAATACTTAGTACTCTGTAACATAACATATATGAATATTTTTTTATTTTTGTTATCAAAATATTAATTCAATTAAATCGAAAGAGCTACGCAGCATTTCAGTAGTAAAGTCGTTAGGTTAATATAAAAGATGCACAGGGGCCTATCTTTGGCGGGAAAGCTGTTACATCATTCCATTTTAGTCGCTAATACAATTCTCTATTACAGATGTCTATCAGTAAAATAATTACATTTCTAAGCTTTCTTCTAGTATTTTCTGCTTGCTCCAAGCCTTCAGATGATACTAAGATACTCATCAATATAGAAAATGAGTTTACTGTTTCTATGATTGAAACTTTAAGCCCTGATGCTAACCCACTGAACTTTAGAGTTACAACTATTGATTTGCTTGACTGTAGCAACTATGAGATTGTACATTCCCATTCTACTTCAGACGAAAGTATTATTGCTTCTATTGATTATATACGAGAACCTGAGAATTGTATTCCTGCTTCAGTTTCAGCTACTTCTGACATCAACGTCGGTCAATTAGGAAACGGTAGCTACTTATTTCAATTGAATCTTGAAAAAGGTTCTATTCTAAATGAAGGAACACTTACTATTGATGATAAGAAATATATTATTGAATTAGACTCAGATCATGGAATTGACTTTCCAGTAAAAAGATTATATAAGGTACCAAGCGATTACATTTGGGGGGAGATCAATGTCGCTCCAAACGCTCCTAATATCATGGATGAATTGTTAGATGAAATAACACAACTTACTGAAGCAAGCACTTTGTTTCCTGGAAATTACGGACATTTTAAGATTGGAACTGACCTTGGGTTTAGTTTTTCAACAGATAAATTCTTGAGTTTTACTCCTGTTGAGACAAGTCCATTTATTTTCAAACTAACTGGTACGAACACAGCGCTGAAAAGTGTTTTGGAAAACTACCGGAATACATACAATGATAAGATTGATATTCAAGTCGTAACTTCTGAAGGGGAAATTCTATAAACTTAGTTTTTGCTTTATAGTAATTCAACGAATACGACTCGATGTTTTTTTTTTGAAGCTCCGCTTTAGTTATTTAAATTTCAAAACTATAGCCACTCGCTACAAATTCTTTATATTTTTCCTGATCAAATTTGTACAACTTAGCGGGTCGATGCGCCACTCCTTCCTGCATTTCATTTAAATCAATTAGCAGATTCATTGAGATAATTTTCTTACGGAAATTTCGCTTATCCAATTCTGTCTCTAGTATCGATTCATAAAGATGTTGCAATTCTGTTAAGGTAAACTTAGGAGGTAATAACTCGAATCCAACGGGACGAGTACGAACCCTTCTCTTCAAACGTGAAAAACAAGCATCCAAAATTTCTTTGTGATCGAAAGCCAGTTCATCCAACTTTGAAACGGAATGCCACTTTACCTTTTCAGCAATAGAGGCCGGCTTCAATTGAAATGCATTAATCTTAATCAAGGAATAATAAGCGATGGTAATTACTCTACCTAGTGGGTGTCGGTCAGCAGCACCGAAAGCCCTTACTTGCTCTAGATACACATTTGTCAAACCAGTAAGCTCTGCTAATACACGCTCTGCTGCAGATTCTAAATTCTCGTCCTCTGTAACAAAATAACCAGGCAAGGCCCACTTATTAATATAAGGTTCCTCCCCCCTTTGAATCAATAAAATTTTCAAATCGGCATCATCAAAGCCAAAGATGACATTATCTACTGTAATGGCTGCTTTAAAAAATTGGTCTAAGGAAGGCATATAATATCGTTTCCGTTTTGTTTGAAGTCCTTTATAGATAATACTCAGTTTCAAGTACTTAGCTGTAATTATTGCGTCTCATTTCAAGAGAACTTCTTTAAGTTAGTTTCGAAAATTAGGCATTTCAAGCGGATTTCCAAAATAATAAGCTCTTTAGTGTGATTTTCACACTAGCGCAAGGTCCTTTTGCCGCATAAACGTATAATTTAATAGATCTTCTCTATCTCATATGTTATAGCTTATCGCTAAATTTGCAATTAATATAGATTCTTTAGAATCAAATTTGCTTAACAATTTTACAATAAATACCTCTTATATGACTATTTCAAAATATTCACTCATATGCCTTATTTGCTTTTGCTTTGGGAATATATCCCTTGCACAAACAGTCGTCATCAATGAGTTTATGGCTGATAATGACAGCCTAACTCAAATCGTAGATGAGGCAGGCCAATACGATGATTGGATTGAACTGCACAATACCACCAACCAAGCTATTGACCTAAGTGGTTACAATATATCTGATAATGGTAATAATCTAGACAAATGGACTATTCCAAATGGGATCACTATTGGAGCTAATGGTTATCTGATTATTTGGGCAGATGATGATGCTTCACAGGGAGTGCTACACGCAACTTTTAAACTAGGGAAAGACGGCGAGACCATTTACCTAACGACTCCCAGCCAGTCACACGTCGATTCGATTGAATACGGTGCACAGGATTCTAATATCTCCATGGCCCGCATTCCAAATGGTACAGGGCCTTTCATCCAGCAGGCTCCAACTTTCGGATACAACAACGACGGCACCATGTCTATCAGCACTCCTGCAAACGATGCTGCCTTTAAATTATACCCAAACCCAATCACAAGCCAAAGCTTTTTGGAATGGAACGAAGCAGATCAGCTTGGTAGTCTACATCTTAACATCTACGACACACAAGGAAAGCTCATCAATAGTTTTGAGGTTAACCAAAACGGAAACTCAACAAAGATTGATCTACCCTTAGAAAACCTAAGTAGCGGAGCATATTTCCTTCACCTTAGTACTGAAATTTACCACGCAAACCGAACTCTAATCATTAAATAAATAGCCGTGTCAGTTGCAGTGTCAGTTTCAATGTCACTACAACTGACACTGTAACTAAAATTGCAACTTACAATGCCGATCAATCTAATCAGCGACACCGTTACTCGCCCCACTCCAGCCATGCTCGAAGCGATGATGCAGGCAGAAGTTGGAGATGATGTGTTTCGCGAATGTCCAACTATCAATAAACTGGAAGCAAAAGCTGCGGCTATGTTTGGTAAAGAAGCGGCTCTATACTGCCCTTCTGGTACGATGACCAACCAGATTGCCATTAACGTGCATACTGAAAGATTGGATGAACTCATCTGTGAAACTTATTCCCATGTCTACCAATATGAAACTGGTGGCTATGGATTTAATTCGGGAATTGCAGTAAATCTAGTTCATGGGCAACATGGAAAAATGACCGCTGCACAAATCGAAGAAGTCATCCGACCAGATCAAGATTGGTTACCACGCAGTCGCTTAGTCGTGCTAGAAAATACTTGTAATAAAGGTGGCGGAAGTTATTATACCCTTGATGAGATCAAACCGATCAGTCAACTTTGCAAAGAGAAAGGATTGCGCTTGCATCTTGATGGTGCTCGTTTGTTCAATGCTTTAGTTGAGACAGGTGAAAGCACGCAAGATCATGGTGAACTCTTTGATTCTATTTCTATTTGTTTGTCAAAGGGATTGGGCGCTCCGGTAGGTTCCTTGCTGATTGGAGATAAAAAATTATTGAAACAAGCTAGGCGTGTACGAAAAGTGATGGGTGGAGGAATGCGTCAGGCTGGCTATTTAGCTGCTGCTGGAATCTACGCTCTTGACAATCATATTGACCGATTGAAGGAAGACAATGCGCATGCTAAATCATTGGGTGCTGTTCTTTCTAAATCTTCCTTTGCAGAAAATGTTCGTCCGGTCAAATCTAACATTTTAATTTTTGATGTAAAGGCGCCTTATACTGCGGATAGTTTTTTGGAGGTGTTGAAAGGTAAGGGGATTTTGGCTGTTCCGTTTGGTCCTCAGACGGTTCGCTTTGTTACGCATTTGGATGTTAGTGCTGAGATGGTTGAGCAGGTGATTGGTGTTTTGAAGGCCCTCTAACGGGGATGGAAACTTATCGGGCTGGCGCCTTTTCGCCAAACTGGCACGGATTGAGCTGATTGAGTGGATAAGGACGGATTTTTTTGAGGACGTGATTGCTCTTTTATCGTGCTTTCTTATCGCACTCGATTTTAATATCTCAGCACTTTGCTCTTCGATATTCCTTACAGACCTTTGCGTATTACGTGAAAAAAATCTGTTCAATCCCTGTCTGATCTGGCATCAAGCCAGGCAGGCGTCCAAATCCGTGTCCCATCCCCGCCAGCAAGCAACAAAAAATCCCGAAGCAGCAAAGGACCTAGTCCATAGCAGGGCAGCCCACTTTCCTTCCTCCTAAGCTTATTCTATCCAAAATCTTAAGTCGATAATTCAATGAAAAATTAATGGATTGGATGGGTTTAAATGGATCACTATTTCTTCGGTAGGATAATTTAATTCCACCGTAATAGGTCAATTTTGCCGAAAGGCCTTTGTACCTGTAACCAATGTATGCAAGAGCCCCTATCTCTTTTTCATTTTTATTATATGGGGATTCATTTCCTGTATACAATAACACCCTCTGCATATTATCTAACACTCCATAAGTTGCCCCTGCTCCTAAGAGCCAATGATCCGCAATCAAGGTATTTACCAATAGTGAGTGTTTAAAATAATTAAAATTGAACGCTTTCATTGGCACGTAGCCTGATCTCCAAGCTTCAACTTTTTTTTGAGTAAAGTTGCTTAGAAAAGATATACTAAATTGATCTGACAACTGCTGCTCTATTTCAAGTCCATATGAAAAACTTTTAATAGAATAACCTTTATCTGCTATTCCAAATTCAGAAAATGCGGCTTTAGTTTCTTTCATTCTCGCATAATCCCGACCGATAGAAAGACCAATATAGGTTTGTGAAAAGCTATGAAAGTAGCAAAGGCAGCAGCAGGTTATTAGAAGTAGTTTTAATTTATTTTTGTTTTTCATTGTGAGAATGTTTGAATAGGAGGCAACCAGATGACTACCTCCTATTTAATATAATCCGCTCAATCGGTAAAACCTGTATCCCATCACAATAGCTGACTAACAAAAATCCCGAAGCAGCAGAGAATCTAGTCCATAGCAGGGCAGCCCACTTTCCTTCCTCCGATACGTATTTTGTTTAGAATTTTAAGTCGATAATTTACTGAAATATTGATGGATTGGATGGGCGTAATTTTATTAGTGTTTCTCTCTGGGCTGAATAATTTTAATCCGCCATAATAGCTTAGTTTTACGGAAAGACCTTTGTACCTATATCCCACATATGCAAGAGCTCCTGCCTCTTTTTTGTTACCCAAATATGGAATATTCTCTTCTCTATCCTTAAGAACCCGATTAATATTAGTTAACATTCCAAAGCTTCCTCCTCCTCCTAAAATCCAATGCTCTTTAACTGTGGTATTTACTAATAATGAGTGACGATAGTAATCAAAATTAATTTCTACAAAAGGAATGTAATTAAATATAAAAGCATTAACATCTTTATGTGTAAAACTGCTTTGGAGAGAAATACTGATGCGATCTGACACTACCTGCTCCAACTCAATTCCGTAGGAGAAGCTTTTAATAGAGTAGCCTTTATCACTTATTTTAAAATGTATTATGTTCCTAACATTTACATTTTTAGCTGCTTTGGTATGTGCATAATCACGACCTAGTGAGACACCAATATAGGTTTGTGAAAAACTATAAAAGTAGCATAGGCAGCAGCAGGTGATTAGGAGTAGTTTTAATTTATTTTTATTTTTCATTGTGAAAAGAATTGAATAGGAGGCAACCAGGTGACTACCTCCTATTTATCGAAGTATCTATTTAATAATCACTTTTTTCTCTGTATCGACTAATTCACCATATTTGTTAAAATAAGATAGAATAAGTACACCATCATAAGGTGTAGATTGAATATTATAACTAAGTGGTGAACCTTCATAAATTAACCTTCCCATTATATCATAGACTTTTAACAAGGCTATTTCTGAGCTAACTGTATGCATGGGATCAAGCTCACTTTCTTCAGCTTTTATCACTGTGTCATAATCATTAGATGGAAAAACATCTTCACAATCGGGGTCATCTCCGTCACAGTCTTTAAGCGTAATATTAATAGACTGGGTCTCCCCTGATGGCTGAATTGCTACCGTTATAGTGAAATATTGTGGATACCAAGGATATGTAGGAAAACCAGAAACCAGTAAAGAGGTACCGTCAATATGATTTTGACTTCCTGAGCCCGCAACAGTCCACTCTCCTGGAAAGTACCAAGTATAAGTTGCTCCTGGTGTTGAATTAATTATACTTAAAGCCAGTGAATTAGATTCCTCACAGACTTCTTGCAAGCCAGAAATATCAAAAGCACAGATTAATTCAGATTCCACACATATTTGGTTCCAGGCTGCTCCAACCTTTTCAGCAACAGTAGAACAAAGACCATATTCTTCATTTACTACCGTCATCACTGCCTCTACCATTTCTTCATAATCGGAATCATCTCCCAAATAATTCGCAGCTTCCAATACGATTGTTATTGCGTTTTCTATTCCAATAGCAGTTCCCGTTCCTTCAGAAATTAGATAGAACCAATGGCTTAATGGCCTAGATCTATCGTACTGGCAGCCCACACAATCCAAACCTGAAACATCAACAAAACAGTCCAAATCATTTCCGGGGAATTCCAAATCTCTTAATGGACCTATTTGCGTATCATCATCGCCGAACCCCCAGTCTGTAGTACCCAATTGAATTACTGATTCAACGTAAGTTCCGATCATATCAGAAATACCTTCATGTAAACTCTGAGCACCTATATTATTATATTTCATAAACTGATAAAGAAATGCGTGTCCTAATTCATGCGCGACTATGTCATAAAGACCTAAACTCCGGCCGGATCTCTCACCAATAGTAAGATACGTTACAGCCATGGTCGACTCGGCTATGGCTTTTGCTATATCTTCCTCACAAACTCCAATATTAATCCTTTCAAAATTAAGTCCAAGCGCATCGAACACTGGCAAAGTTTGTGTTGCTGCCCAATGAGCTTGATAGACCTGTGATGAGGCTACAGTTCCCCATGTATCTAGCGTTGTTGTTGGAATTTTATCATCAGTCCATTCATCAAGGTCAATTGGTGGACTAGTTGGACAGTCCGTACCAAAGTCATAAGTCCAAACACGTAGATCCGTTGAAATCATCCTACTAGTTCCATCATTATAGTTATCCAAATTTCGTTGGCCATAATTTTGAGTAAAAGCATTAAGTCCCATATCCGAATCAATCGTCTTCAAAACAACTCCCGTCATTGCATCAACCCATGATATTTTACCTCCATTGTTTGAATAAGCTACTCTCCAAGTCAAATGATAATTACATTCATACAATAGATTTTGAACAATTGTCAATTCCGACTTCAAGCCGTTTTCGGAAGTAAAAATTGTATCTAAATTAATTTCAGCAAATGTAGGAGTGGTAGATACATCTATATTGCTTCCGATAAATGGAGAAAGTGCCCAAGGTGGAGCACATGGATCACCCCCATCATTTGCAATTGATACGACCGTATAGCCACCCCCTTCTACTTTTACATTGTTGTGGTATTGTTGATATCGACTATATTCTTTGTTTGAATTAAATCGACTTGGTGTCACCATAGTCAATTCAAAGGTACTTCCCGTATCAACCCCTAACAAGTCATGCAAACTTTCAATACCGTCATATTCCTCTGACTTATTTAGATTGAATTTAATAATACCACCTGGGGAGATCTCATTTGTATAGTATTTAAGATCGTCAAGCGTCGAGCTGGTTAAGAATTTATTGTAATTTTCACAATTTGAAATGGGCGAATAGGAACTAATAACTTGGCTTATTAAGACCGTTTTCGTCAAAAAGAAAAAAAGTAATAAACTATATCTTAACGTGAGTGAGTGAGTGAGTGAGTGAGTGAGTATCCAAACACATCATAAGAGGTTTTTAATTTTTTCATTGATTCAAATTTAAAAATGATAATAGAATGTACTGACACTGATTCAGTGCCAGGTTAATTAAAATTTGAAATCCCGATAAAGCTTGCATAAAAAAGGATTTTTATTCAAGCTTGTAGTGCAAACAACAGGTATTTACATTTCAAATATAACAAAATAATCCCACACGAACAAATCAGGAAAAGAAAAGCCTATATATAAAACCGTCATGTCATGTCTTTGTAATACAATAGTATCTCACAACAATCACTTCACGATAGTGCTTAGCGATTTTTCTTACGTTAAAAGAAAAAAATCCGTTCCTTATCAGATCAATCGTCCGCCGCCATAGACTTTGTCCGACAGAGGCCGCTAGATCCGTGCCTGTCTAGCTGCTCGCCAGATAGATTCCAATCCTACTTCAAGCGAGCC
>CAKZUK010000178.1 GCA_937921775.1 uncultured Saprospiraceae bacterium | reverse complement strand
CTAGCCATACTCCTTCTTAATTCGATCCAAGTCCCGCTTATTCTCGCGATCTTTAATTGTAGCTCGCTTATCATATTGCTTCTTACCAGTGGCCAATACAATTATTAGTTTGGCAAATCCCCGATCTGATATATACATCTTATATGGAACGATGGTAAATCCTTTTTCTGTAACGCGACGTTCAAATTTTTTGAGTTCCCCTTTTTTCAGAAGGAGTTTTCTGTCGCGACGAACTTCGTGGTTATTGTGGGTACCGTATTTGTATTCAGCGATATACATATTTTTGATAAACAACTCACCTCGTACAAACAAGCAATAGGCTTCCTTTAGATTAGCCTCACCCATACGGATAGATTTTATCTCCGTACCAGTCAATATAATCCCTACCTCAAGTTCAGAAATAAACTGAAACTCAAACTTTGCTTTGCGGTTTATGATAACTATCGCCCGCTTTCCTTCTTCTTTTTTGCCTTTCTTTGCCACTGTATTATTATTTCTTAATTTCTTTTTTAAAATTTCCCGTTAACGGGGATGGGACACGGATTGAACGGATTGAACGGATTAGGACCATTTTTTTTCATAGAACGAATTTGCTCTTTAAGGCATTTTTTTACGGTCGCAGAAAAAATCCCTTACTATCCATTTAATCCGTCAAATCTGTGTTCCATCCTACTCTACAACGCAGAAAGGAGAAAAATAGATCCCGTGAAGGTAAGTTATTTGTCTCTTAATTTTACTGCAGTGCCATAAGCCAATATTTCTGAAGCTCCTTGCATGACCATCGCCGTCATAAAACGAACATTGATAACAGCATCTGCGTTAAGCGATTCAGCATCAGCGATCATTCGATCAATCGCCTCTTCTCTAGCATCAGCCATTAGCTTGGTATATTCTGAAATTTCGCCACCTATCAGGTTTTTTAATCCTGCAAAAATATCGCGTCCAATATTTCTAGCTCGGACGGTACTTCCCCGTGCAATGTCTATTACTTCTACAATTTCTTTGCCGGGTACGATGTCTGTTGTTGATATTAGCATGTGCTTGTGGTTTTTTACATTTTTTGGGATCACCGCTAAAACGCTTGTCAGATCACCTCCCCTTGGCGGTGATCTGACAAGGCAGCGGTCTCTGTTATAGTTTTTCCAAAAGGAAAGAAGTCATTTTATTATACAAGTGCAATCGGGTTGGGCCACCGTATATACCATGATTTCTATTTGGATAGAAATAGGTATCAAATTGTTTGTTGGCCATCACCAGCGCATTTACCATTTCTGCCGTATTTTGAAAATGCACATTGTCATCTCCCATACCATGAACGATTAGGTAATTACCTTTTAGTTGGTCTGCAAAGTAAACTGGAGAATTATCAGCGTATCCACTTGGGTTCTCTTTTGATGTTCTCATATAACGTTCGGTGTAGATACTATCGTACCATTTCCAATTCGTAACTGGCGCTACTGCAATGGCTGTTTTAAAAACATCGTTTCCTTTCAACAAACAAAGTGAAGACATATAACCTCCGTAACTCCAGCCCCATATTCCGATTCGCTCGCCATCTACATAAGGTTGTTTGCTCAAATATTTAGCTGCATTGATTTGGTCAATGGTTTCATACTTACCTAATTCTTTATAAGTCATCTTTTTAAATTCCTCTCCTCTTGCACCAGTTCCACGATTATCAACACTTACAATGATGTAGCCTTTTTGTGCTAACATCTGGTGCCACCAATAATTGAAACCACCAAATTTGTCTTGAACAGTTTGACTTCCGGGACCGCCATATACATGCATTAGTACTGGATATTTTTTTCCTTTTTTGAAGTTGGCAGGCTTAATCATATAAGCATTTAGATCAACTCCTTTTTCTGTATTGATGGTAAAGAATTCAACGGGACTTGCTCCATAGCTTTTTTGCAATTTTGCCATGTCTGCATTTTCTTCCAAAACCCTCAACAACTTTCCACCTTTATTAAAAACAGCATAAACGTTGGCAGTATTCGCGTTAGAAAAGGTATTGACGAAGTAATCAAAGGTGCTACTAAATTGAGCACTGTTCCAACCTTCTTTGACACTTAGTTTTTGCTTTTTCTTGTTCATGATTCCCGCAACATAAACTTCTCGTTGCATTGGCGATTTTTCAGCTGCTTGGTAATAGATCATGTCGTTTTCTTCATCGACACCATATAGTGTACTCACATCGTATTTTCCTTCGGTCAACTGTTTCACTTTTTTACCCGTCATATCGTAGAGGTAAATATGATTGTAACCATCTTGCTCACTAGTAGTGATAAATTGCTTTCCATTTTTCAAAAAAGTAAGATCATCAGTAATGTCGATGTAAGCTTTATTATTTTCTTCATACATAACTGTTGTTCGACCAGTTTCTGCATCAGCCAATAACAATTGTAGCTTATTTTGGTGGCGATTCATTTTGTAAACACAAAGTCTATCTGGATCTTTTGTCCATTTTATTCTTGGAAAGTACACCTCTTTTTCTGTTCCCGTTTTCACCTCTACAATTTTATCTGCCGTTGTATTATAAATATGAACGCTAACTACAGCATTTGCTTCTCCAACTTTTGGATACTTAAATGTTTCATACTCTGGGTAAACACCATCTCGGTAATTCGTCATGGTAAACTGTTCAACCTGACTTTCGTCAAAACGCAAAAACGCAATCTTCTTTCCGTCGGCAGACCATTGAAAAGCTTTTGCTAAAGCAAACTCTTCTTCGTAAACCCAATCCGTAGCTCCGTTGATAATTTCATTGCTTTTTCCGTCAAGGGTTATCTGTTTTTCTTCTCCTGTTTTTAAGTCTTTACAGTACAAATTATTACCCAACACAAAAGCGATTTTGTCCGATTGAGGATTGAAGGTAGCGTAGCGTTGCTTCCCCATATCTGTGAGTAAACTCATCTTTTTGCTTTTTCTATCGTATACATAATAGTTGGCTCGGGTAGAATGGCGATAGATTGCTTCTGTAGCTGTACTAATGAGCATTTTGCTTTCATCATCATTGAAGCTATAGCTGTCAAATTCTCCGTCAAAGTTCTCTTGCCCTATTACAGCCTTAGCGTCAAATAATACTTTGGTAAATTTTCCGGTAGTAAAATCATATTGCTTCACCTGTCCTTCTTCCAATCGGGTATAGTGTTTACCATCTTTTTGGAAGTTAAACCCAGGGACAGACTTTGGGTAAAAAAGATAATCTTCCCAGATATTTTCTACTGTGATTTCCTGAGGTAATATCTGACCAAAAGCTGTTATAGACAGGCTGATCAGTGCAATAAATAGTATTAAGTTCTTTTTCATGATTATAGGTTGAATTAGGAAGTTCCAGAAGAACAGCTCTGTTTTAGTTGATTTATTTCAATTCCCACTAAGGGTAAATGTGCATGTGAGTGTATTAATTGTACCAAGTGGCTTTAATAAACAAATATATAGAAGCTGCCCAATGCCGAAATTAACTATTCTCTAGCTTTTCAGCCTCATTATTTAGGCCTTTTGCCTCAATAAACAGCTAGTTTGCTAGAATTATTTTACTTTTTACTTTTGGCGTTTTTATAAAAACGGTAAAATTTAAAACATTTTCGTTCCGCCCCTTAGCTCGAAAATCGCTTATATCACCCAAAATTTGGTCAAACCATGCGAAAATATTTAATGTTAATTCTGCTTGTGTCTGCTTTCTTTTCTTGTACAAAAAAAGAAACCATCTATGTCAATGAACATGAGAATCAACTTATTAACGGCAATACCGCTCCGCCTTTCAGTGGAGTGACGACTCTTCAAGTTCAAAATTATATCAACAAATCTTATATCGACCTTTTGGGTCGCGAGCCGGGTGATACCGAATTAGAAACTCAAAGTAGTTTACTAAAGAATAACGGCTTAGGTGATAACGCCAAAGAAATTCTACTCAACAATCTCATCAACACTGATGAATACTACATTCGCTTCTTTGACATCTATCGTCGCAGCCATCTCAACGGAGTTTTGGAATCACAAATTGAAGAACTCATTCTTACAATGGAGTATTTCTATGACCAATATCAAAATGATCCAGACCCACTACTTCAGGCTTATGCGGAATACTTACTCGTAGCTCTCGAAAAAATGGAAGACCTACAAAATGCTAGAACTGATTACCAATCTGGCACTATCAACGTTAACCAATTCATGGCTCGCATAATTGACAATGAAGTTTATAACGAGATCAACATGGGAAGTGAAAACTTCGTCATTGCTGCTTTTAACAATCTGTTTAAACGCAATCCTACTGCTGCCGAATTAGAAAGGGGTATCACTATGGTGGATGGTCAACCTGCTCAACTTTTGCTACAAGATGGGACTAACAAAGATGACTTTGTGGCTATAATAACCTCCAACTTAGAATTCCATGAAGGGCTTACTTTTGATATTTACAATACACTTTTAGCTCGTGAGCCTAGCTCTGTAGAAATGGACGTTAGCACCTTCAGTTTAAATACTAACTCTGACTTTCAATTGATTCAAAAAACAGTCATGAAGTCGGAAGAGTATGTTGGATTTTAGTTGAGCAGTTAAATGACTTCTCATACGAAATCTCGAAATACAAAATACAAAATACAAAATACAAAATACAGTCATTAAAAATAAATATCAAGATGAAAAAGCAATTCCTATTTTTAGCGACAGCGATGATATTAATTTTATCCGCTTGTAAAAAAGAAACAACTTATGTCAACCAAACCGTAGTTGACAACTACATCTACGCAGTCGATGGTGAAGAACTTTACCAATCCAATATTGAGAAGGATAAAGAAAAGTCACCGGAACAATATTTGTCGATTCTTTATACCAATCTTTTCAAAACTACTATAGACCAAACTGACCTATTACAACTAGCAGAAGTTCGTCGTGCAATTGGTGATAAACAAATGGCAGATGAATTGATTCTAAATGGTTTTGTAAACAGTATTGACATTGAACTTCCAACAGATAGTGAGATGCGTGCTGACCTTGATCAATTTGTTGAGAATACTTATATCCGTTTTTTTCTTCGCATGCCCACTCCTTACGAAATTTATGAACTAAAAGATGCGATAGAATCGGATGCTGGTTTATCACCCGAATTAATCTATCAAGGATTCGCTTTATCTAACGAGTATAAATTTTATTAGACCTTTGTTTAGTCGTTTATAAAAAAGGTTCTTTGACAAATCCCGTGGTAGAACCCAATGATGAAAAATTACTCTAAAAAAATCAATTTTATGAAACGTAGAAGCTTCCTTAAAAATACATCGCTCTCAGCAGCATCTGTCATTACAGCCCCTTATATTCTTCCAAGTGGACGTTTGTTTGCTGCAACTGGTGATCGCATTGTCAACCATGTCGTCCTCGTACTTTTTGCTGGAGGAATTCGGCAACAAGAATCTGTAGAACAACAATACATCGCAAGTCAAAACGGCGCCAGCACTACTGGTAATTTAATGCGTAATATGCTTTCTGGAGCAGCACCTACTAGTAATTTACAACCATTAGGGAACGAAGGTTTGTGGGATCCGATTCAGAATAATTCTTTGGCATCTCAAGGAACACTTTTTCAAGAAGTGATCTATCAGGAAGGCCCTCCGGGGCATTACAATGGTCACGCAGTTGCGCTTACCGGAAACTACTACCCCAACAATATTAACCTCAATGAGAGCCCAAGCAATCCAACTATTTTTGAACTTTACCGCAAACATAATGATCCGGTACAAAGCGCATTAAATGCTTGGTGGATTTCAGAAGGCTTAGGGCCATACCCTTCTTTAAACTACAGTCAGGATCCGCTTTATGGATCGCAATATGGCGCTAATTATTTGCGTCCTGCCAGTATTTTTGCAGGATCAGGACAGGCTCAATTGGGCAATGCTCAAACCTATCAACCCGATGATGTATCGCGTATCAGCAAAATAAAAGCCATGCTCGACAACAACTTTGACCAATCAGGCAACGGGCTACCAGGTATAGAAAACACTCCAGAAAACAGAGAGTTGATCAAGGGCTTTTTGACAAATACGATTCAAGATGTACAAAACGGAATGCTTGACCTAGCTGTTCCTAATGGTAGTAATTTCGTAACCGGAGATCTTATAAACATCTCATCTGCCTGGACCGTGATGAAAGAATTTGCCCCGGAGTTAACCGTTATCAACACAGCCAATCTTGATGTTTGTCATGGAGACTTTAGCCAGTATCTCAATTTCTTGCACCGTGCAGATTATGGGGTAGGATGGCTATGGGATAAAATTCAAGGACCTGAAGGAGCAGCTGCTGGATTGAAAGATGATACTATAATGATCTGTGTTCCGGAACATGGTCGCAACTGGGTAACGAACAATAACACGGACAACAATGGTATGCGTGCGCTTGATCACACTGCCGAAAATATTGCTCAATTACCTGACTACAATTTACCTTACACCAACTCTCGCCGAATATTTACCTTGATTGTTGGGCCAGAAGGAAAGGTGGTTCCAAACCAGGTTTTGGGTTCTCCTGGCAATCCAGTGGGTGAATCAATTGATATTGCACCAACTGTTGCTAACATACTTGGCTTTGATGAAAATATTCCTGCGGGGCTGTTGCCTGGTCGGGTTTTGGATGAGGCCTTTGTTTAAGTTCTGAGGAATTTAAATGTGGAAGCTGGAAAGTTCCCCACTGAAGCGAGACTCCGCAGCCGAGTGAGCTTCCAACTTCCCAGCTCCAACTTCCAAGCTTTTAAAATAATTCATTATGAAAAAAACAACATTCATTATATTCTGTTTTAGTTTATTGCTTTATGCTTGCGGGGAAAATTCCACGATGATCGATGGTGAATTACCGGAGGTTCCTTTCAATCCATTTGACACAGTGGATTACAGTGTACCAGTTGTAAATATTGAAGCACCAGATTCTAATTCCTTTTTGGGAATTCATAGTTTTATTTTAGCAAAAACCTGCAACGAACCGGGATGTCATGATGGTACCTTTGAACCTGATTTTAGAACGGTGCAAGGTGCTTACAATAATTTGGTTTATCATCCAGTGTTTAAAAATTACGATCCGCAGGTGGATGGAATGGAGCCTTTACAGTTCAGAGTGCTGCCGGGTGACTCAGAATCGTCTATGTTTTTTCATCGGATATCGAGAGACAATTCTCCGGGTTTTGAACAGATGCCTGCTACTGGAAATTATTTACCCGCAGAGCAAATCAATTTGATTCGGGATTGGATTGACGGTGGAGCTAGCGATGCTTTTGGGAATCCACCGATGGCTACTTCTTTACAACCTACTTGCTATGGAGTCGCGGCATTTTTACCAAATCAGGGAAACATTAGAGTGGACACTATTCGTAATGGAGAAATTTACGCTCCTTTCTTTTCCTTCCCTAATGAAGACATGAAGCTTTGGTTCTTATTTGCGGATACCGACTTGTTGGAAAATTTCAACTTCGGCCATTCACTTACTTATAATAAAGTTAGATTTTCATTAGATAGACTAGACTTTAGTAATGCTGTTGAATTGGATTTGAACATCCCTACTAACGACCTGCCACTCAACAGTGTTTACAGTCAACCATTTAACGGCGGCTTTCAACTATTATACACACATACAGTGACTATCAATCCGACAGATCTGGGTTTTGAAAGTGGTGATCTTGTATATGTGCGTACCTATGTGCAAGACGAAGATCATAGTGAAGCGACGGAAAATCCCGAGTTTCAAACCAACTTTTTAATAAAGAGTTATTTTTCATTTTATATGCTTTAGAGAATGAGGCTTGAAGGCTTAAGGGGCATTTGGTGATAAACTCTGTGTATCCTGTATCCTGTAAAACTTAATTCCATTCAGCAAATAATGAGTTTGTCAAATAAAAAAAACATGTTAAAAAGAATAATTTTATTTTCATTTCTGATTTTAACCTTAGCTGCTTGTACCAAAGAATTGGATGACAAAATGGAAGACAACAATCAGCAGGATCCAATTTCGGAAACTCCGGCCATTGAACTTATAGCTGTTTCGACAAACGAAGTAAGGGCTTACGAAGAGCCACTTATCTTTAAAATTAGCTATACTGATGGAGATGGTGACTTAGGGACTAATGACCCAGATGTTTATTCTATTGAGTTAGTTGACAATCGCGATCCAGCACTTTTTATTTTCAACTATCATCTTTCACCACGGATTCCTGACGGAAACAACTTGACGGTACAAGGGGAATTGGATATCGTACTGGACAACTCGATCTTGCTGGATGATGACAATGAATCGGAGATGACAACCTTTTCTATTCGGGTGAAGGATGAGGCTGGGAATTGGAGTAATGTAGTGGAGACTGAGGCAGTTGAGATCTTGAAATAGTTTTTCCCACTAACAGGAATAGTAACTATCTTCCTTGATACTTCAGATCCGACAGGGATTGAACAAATTAGGATGTATTTTTTTTCGTAAAACGTAAAGACCGGCAAGTCCATCTGGGGGTAGGATAGGCATTTCGCCGGAACATCCAGCTATTGTTGAGTTAAGACCACTCGAATGCAGAGCTCCACATTCGAGTGGTCTTCCACCTTCTCCCTAAGTCAAATCCATCAACTTATCCGTAATTCGTTTCGTTCGTTTTCTTCGTTCAATGATAGTTGCAGGAGCTGCTCGATCCCCGCAATCTTCGATTGGGCAACGCTGACAGGTATTATTTACTTCTCGTACGGAGATAGATGGATCATTCCAAAATTTTATTTTTTCTTTTAGGGAATCATCAAGTAATAAACCGATGGTAACACTTACGTTTCTACCCGGAGTTGGATAAGCTGCGCGGGAAAGCGTAAAACTAATATACTCATCATTGGTTCCGTGATAGGTTGATCGCTGAGCACCTACTAAAGTTCCGGCATACTTTCCTTCGTTTTGTAATTGGTGCAAGTCTGTAAGTAGCGAAAGCGACTGCCAACGTCGGCAATAATGCTCAAACAAACCGTTTCCGTGCGGATGATGTTTGTGATTGAGGTGTAACTCTTTATCTATTTCAAACGATTCTTTTGCTGGATCGTGAACGCAGCGAATGAAATACAACTTTGGCAAATTAAAAAATCGTGGCAACAAGCTGGTGAGTCGCTGGAACATCATTTCAGGTGACACCTGATACTTTTCCATCAGAGCTAAAAATGCTTGTCCGTTCCATTTTTCCAAATTAAAAAAGTCTTCCACGTCTTTTATGAACGTATCGCGATTGATCAACAAGGCCACCGCAAAGTAAGAGGCTTTATAATGACTAAGTACTTCTTCAAAGTTATTTGCTTGAAGTAAAGAAGAAGTATTCGCACGTTCTTTTAATTTCAAAAAATGAAACCCTAATTCTTTTCCAATTTGAAATGCTTTTTGATTGTCTGTCAAATTTCCATTTAGCAAAAGTTTTTTCGACTTTGGAATAAACACCGAACGTAAACTATTCAACTCAGGATGATCTTTCAATCCATCAAAATCAATTTTATAACGTAGTTCTTTTTTTAGCAGCTTTGCTAGATCATCTACTGACACGGGACTACCTTTTGGCAAGCCACTTTTATCAACCAGATCAAATGCTATTTTTTCAATATCCTCAAAATAGTTGAAATTCAATTCCTGATAAGCACGCATGGCTCGATTGTAAAAATTTTCTTCATGCACGGCATAACTTCGTCCTAACTCGACCAAGGTAGAAATAAACGCTCCTACTCGCATTGGCGCGTTCGCGATAATCTCCGCCACTTTTGCTAGTTCAATTCCAAACAAATCTAGTGGAAGTTCATTCAAAAAATTGGAGCGTAATAATTCTCCAACGGGAGCAAGTCCTCTTTTTAATTCAAGAGAGGTCAATTCTTCTGCATCAACGTTTAAGGCATTTGCCAAAGCATCAATTTTATCCTTTTTAGGATACTTCTTTCCCTTCTCAATTTCATTGAGATAAGAGACAGACATCTCAGCAGATGTTGCTAAATCCTTGAATGACAAATCCTTTTCCTGACGTAGTTGCTTGAGCTTCAAGCCGAAAATGATCTTAGTATTTTGATTTTTTACACTCATATCTTTTAATTCTCCTCAAACTTAAAAAGAATGTGGCTATTTCGGTATTTTAAATTGGTAAAAGGTAAAGAAATAAGGTCGGAATGTGTTCAACATACAAAGCTGCTGATCTTTAGCCTATTTAGTCTACTAATTAAAGATAATACCTTTATCTTTCCACTTCATAAAACACTCAGACCTCCAAACATGAATTTAAAGCAATTATACTTAGAGCGAGCAACTCTTTTCGAAGAAAATGCAAAAACACTAAAGGCTAAATACATTCGCTTCTCAGTCGTTCGCTTACTACTTTTCGTAGCAGCAATAGGGGCTATTATTTTCTTATTCACCCTTTCTCCCATAGTTGCTGTTGTTTTTATTGTTGTCTTTTTGATAGCTTTCGCCAAATTCGTTAAGTGGCATCTAGATATACAAACCCAGCAACAACATAATCAGAATCTCAACAAGATTAACCACTACGAAAAAGCAGCATTGGAAAATGATTACTCCAACTTTGCGGACGGAAAAATGTTTCAAGATGTCGCACATCCTTACAGCATTGATCTTGACATATTCGGCCCCTACTCTTTCTTCCAATATTGCAACAGGACAGCTACTGCTATAGGCCGGGCTTGTCTCGCTAAATACTTATCCGCTCCTGCTGAAAAATCCGAAATCCTTTTGCGCCAAGCAGCTACAATTGAACTAAAAGATAAACTGGACTGGCGTCAAAATCTAATGGCCTTAGGTATGGCCGCTGAAGATGAAATAGAACATGTCAATCTTTTGAAAGATTGGTTAGAAGATGAACCCTTTGTTAGCAATAATAGCCTTTACAAAATCGCTATTTTAATCACACCATTTTGGGTATTACTAGGCATCGTTGCCACTGTCCTTTGGATTCCTTGGCAACTTGGTATTCTTTGCCTCTTAGTACCTGCCTACTTTTTAAAAACGACTTTAGAAAAAGTAAACGAAACGCATCTACGTACTACACATGCTGAAAAAATGCTGGCATTGTATGGCCGTTTGATCGGACACATTGAAACAGAAGATTTCCAAACAGAGAAGTTACAATCCTTGAAAACTGTTTTCACGAAAGATAGTCAAGCTGCTTCTGTTTCTATTCGCAGACTTTCTTACATCATTAGCCAACTCAATCTCCGTTACAATGCTTTTGCTATCCTCATCAACTTATTTATGTTGTGGGATTTAAGATGGATCAAACGACTAGAAATTTGGAAAGCCGAACTAAAGGACAAGCTTCCAGATTGGTTTGAATCACTTCAAGAATTTGAAGCATTGGTCAGCCTTGCTACTGCCAATTACAACAATCCTGACTGGACGATGCCCATCATTCAAGACGATGAAAAATTTGTAGGTATTGAGTTGGGACATCCATTGATCATGACCAACACTCGTATCTGCAATGACTTGCAAATGCCAACAGAAGGCCATCTTAAACTGGTTACTGGTTCTAACATGGCAGGCAAAAGTACTTTCTTACGAACAATGGGGCTCAACATCGTTTTAGCAATGGCAGGGTCTGCTGTTTGTGCCAAACGTCTCGAACTTCCCATTCTACAAGTACATACAAGCATGCGTACACAAGACGCCTTGCATGAAAGTACTTCTTCCTTTTATGCCGAATTGAAACGATTGAAAACAATTATAGAAGCTGTTGAATCAGAAAAGAATATTTACTTCCTATTGGATGAAATTCTAAAAGGAACCAACTCTAATGATCGTCACACTGGCTCCAAGGCTTTGATCAAACAGTTCATTGAAAGTCGTGGTGCTGGAATCATTGCTACGCATGATTTGGAATTGGGGCAACTGGAGGCGCAGTACAATGGTGCAGTTGAAAACCTTTGTATGGAAGTTCGGGTTAAGCATGATGAGTTGATTTTTAATTATAAATTAGAGAAGGGAGTTAGTCAGAGTTTTAATGCGACCCATTTGATGCGAAATATGGGAATTAAGGTTTAGAAATTAAAGTTGCGATTATAGTGCACTCGAACGTTGGCGAACTATCAATGAGAACATGTGCTTAGCTTATCATCTCAAGCAGATGAGACGAGTCATTTTAAACATAAAAAAAGCGTAAACCATGCGAACACTAATCTTCCTCACCATCCTATTCATCGCAGCATGCAGCTCTCCTAGTCCAGAAAAAATTGATATTGATAATTCCTCAAAAACAGAATACCAAGCAAACATCCAAGCTAACCGCTACAACGTAGCCTTCCTAATCATGGACGGCGTATACAACACTGAACTTACAGCCCCATTCGATATATTCCAACACAGCATATTTCGTAAAGGAGTAAAAGCGATGAATGTCTTTACAGTTGCAAAAACGAAAGAGCCCATTGTTTCTTTTGAAGGTTTACGGATATTACCAGACTTCGACTATACAAAAGATGAGCTTCCAAAAATAGACATTCTCGTAGTACCAAGTGCGGAGCATCATTTAGACTCCGATTTGGAAGATGAGGAGATGCTTAATTTTGTAAAAAAGGTAGACAAGGAAGCAAGCTACATGACTTCTCATTGTGATGGTGCCTTTGTATTTGCGAAAGCAGGATTATTGGATGCTTCGGTTTGTACTACTTTTCCCGGTGATGTAGAGGCTATGCGCAAGATGTTTCCAAGCTTAGATATCAGAGCAGATGTGCTGTTTGTCCATGACGGAAAGTATATTACTTCAGCTGGTGGTGCAAAATCGTTTGAAGCATCACTATATTTGGCAGAGGTACTTTATGGAAAGGAGGTTGCCCAAAAGCTAGCTAAAGGTCTAGTTATTGACTGGAATTTAAAGACAGTACCTCACCATATCGAGGCATCAAAATAATTTTCTTTTTTTATTTTGTTGATTCCACAGTAAGCTAATAGCTGATTTCATCCGTTACCATAGTAACAACTGCCTGATTTTCTAAATCACAAACATAGACTATGAAAGTTACAACATTCATTTTCGGATTGCTAATCCTACCGCAACTCTTATTCTCTAATCTTGCTCCTAAGGAAAAGTCAGTTAAATCTGAAATCAAACGAGTTACTGTTTTTCGGACAGGTGCGCAAGTAAGTCGTGAAGCCAGCGCTACTATTCCAGCTGGAAATTCCTTGGTAAAGTTTACTGGTATTTCTCCCAACATTAATAAGCAAAGCATTCAGATAAAAGGAAATGGGGACTTCACCATTCTTTCTGTCAACCATCAGATCAACTTCTTTGAGGAGCCAGAAAAGACCACTCGCATTGAATCACTCGAATTAGAAAATATTCGTATCCAGGATTTGCTTAATGAGCAAAATGCGCTGTTGAAAGTGCTACAAGAAGAAGAGTCTTTAATCCTGACCAACAAATCAATTGGCGGTCAACAAACTGGCGTCAAGATAGAAGAGCTTCGTGCTATTGCCGAATTTTATAGAACTCGATTAAAAGAGATTAAACTAGAGTCCTTGAGCATCAATAAAAATGTCAAAGTCCAAAAAGATAGTATTGCACGAATCAAAGCCCAACTCAGTTCTCTCAACGCCAACCAAGGAATTTACACTAGCGAGATTGTACTTGCAGTCAATTCCAAACGTGTAGTTCAAGGCGACTTTGTGCTGAGCTACGTAGTAAAAAATGCAGGATGGTTTCCCAACTACGACATACGAGTGAAGGATGTACAAAATCCAATTGAGTTGATTTATAAAGGGAATGTATTTCAAACTTCTGGTGAGTCATGGGACAATGTAAAGCTCACTTTGTCTACTGGTGATTTTTCTCAAACTGGAACGAAGCCAACTTTGGAACCTTGGCGACTTGGATTTTACGTGCCAGTATATGCTTACAAAAATGGTATGGATCGCTATCAAGGTGGTGTCTACTCTGGTACTGGTGGCCGTGGACGTCTACTCTCTGGTAGAGTTACTGATACTTCTGGGGAGCCTTTAATCGGTGCGACTGTTATGGTTAGCGGGACATCTATTGGTACAGTGGCAGATATAGATGGTCGATACTCTTTAAAACTTCCTAACAATGCACAAAACATCATCATTTCATATACTGGTTTTGAGCAAATAGAAACCGCTATTAATTCTACTACGATGAATATTGTGTTGGATGATAGCAATATGATGTTAGAAGAAGTAGTGGTAACTGGTATGGGAAGAGATGCCCTAGCGGGAAGGGTCGCAGGACTTAAAGGAAAAATGAAAAAAAGAAGAAAGGCAAAGAATCAAATAGCTACACAAGCCACAGTAGTCAAAAAAGATCGCACCACCACTGTACAATTTGAAATAGAACTCCCCTATACCATTCCAACTAACGGGAAACAATACACGGTGCAAATGCAGTCACATGAACTACCTGCTTACTTCGAATATTACTGTGCACCAAAATTGGATAAGGATGCATTCTTGACTGCGCAGGTCACTGAGTGGGAAGATTTGAATTTACTTAGTGGCGAAGCTAATTTGTTTTTTGAAGGTACGTACTTGGGTAAATCCTTATTGGATACAGAAACAGTGGAAGATACGCTCAACCTTTCACTTGGTCGAGATCGCGATATCGTCATTACTCGAAAGAAGCAAAAAGAATTTACCAAAAAGCAATTCATTGGCAACAAACGAACGGATACACGTGCCTGGGATATTGAGATTCGCAACAAGAAAAAACAAGCGATCAACATTGTGATTGAAGATCAATATCCGATTTCTACTGACGAAAAAATTGAAATAAAAATGGAATCTGACAAACAAGCCATTCACGATAAAGATAAAGGATTACTTCGCTGGAAGTTTAAATTAGAATCTGGCGGCACCAATAAACTAGGTTTTAGATACTCAGTGAAATACCCTAAGAAGAAACGGGTTGATTTAGAATAGTATTTGTAGTGACAGTTTCAGTGCTAGTGGTAATTTTCACTCGACCACGAAGGCTATTGAAACTGTCACTGCAATTGTAACTTCCTTGTCATTGCATCTGTAATTGTCATTAAAACTTCTCTCCCTTTTTCTGATTCCCGCATAATATTAAAAACATCTAATAAGTATTCTAGCTCTTTTCTTTCCCTTCAAATTTTTTGAATTGAATTCAAATTCACAAAATCCCCACAAACCCAAGTTTATTCTCTGGGCAGTACAAGTATATTTCGTAGAATTTTAAAAAAAATTAAACCATGACTAAGGGTATATCCAAAGCCCTGTGTATTAAAGGCGTATTTGAATACATAAACTCTGTTAAAATTCAATATTCTAAACCAATAAAAAAAAGTCATGAAGAACCTAAGTTATTTTTTAGTCCTAATATTCGCTCTAGCTAGTTTACAATCTTGTGTAAAAAAAGAAGATCCTGTCATTGACAATGGTACAGCACCTGAACTTCCTCCTGTTGAATCTTTTGTTATGCCTTTCGATGGCTTTGAAGATGCTGACACAACTGGGCTTACTCCTGGCAATGATGAAGGAGCTAGCGTACGAACAACTACTTTCGACAACTGGTTTTATAGCGTAACAAACGTAATTGTTTGGAATACTGTGCTTGTTGCAAACTTAGCTATCCCAACAGCTTCTTTCCGTGAAGCATTCAATCACAGTCCTCTAGCCCAAGGAAGTGGTGTATGGCTTTGGGCATACAATGTGATAGGTGATGATGGAGCAACGTATCAAGTCAAACTTTACGGAGAAATATTGGCAGTTGGTGAAGCACAATGGGATATGTATATTTCCAAAGTAGGTGGTTTTACCGACGTACATTGGTACTCTGGTGTAACTTCAAATAACGGCATTACTGCCAATTGGACATTAAATCATCAACCAAATAATCCAGAAGCATTCCTTCAGATTGAGTACAACGGTAATACTGCTGATGGGGCAGTTATTCGATACACCAATATCATTCCTTCTAATGCCGGAATGGGCAGCTATATCGAGCACCGTTCGACTAACGACCCTAATGTTGATTTCAACAGAGCATACGACCTCTTCAAAATTGAAAACAACAATCTAATGGAAATCAATTGGCACGAAACTAATAAAAATGGTCGTGTAAAAGATGAAGCACATTTTGGGGATCAAGAGTGGCACTGTTGGGATGTAAGTGGAATGGACACTGATTGCTAAAGCTCAATAGATTCTAAAGGCAAAACCTCCCTGTTATTTTAACATTCTAGATCAGTTTTAAAAAAGGACCTGTTTCAGTGAAATCTGAAACAGGTCTTTTCTTTATTGGACTTTATTTTTCCTATCTATTTGTAAAATATATAAAAGTCTTTCTACCGAAGCTTGGTGACAACAATAAAAAACCAAACCATCGTATTTTTGCAACTCCCATCGTAACTACCACTACTATTTGAGCTCATGCTCTACATTGTTTGTTCTTTTGCAAAAGCTTAGTTCTAAGATAAATTTACCCGCAGACATGAGCAAAAAATGTTAAATTTTCCTTATTCTTGTAATGCCTTTGTTGATCTAACATTCTTGTTGAGCGATCCGCAGAAGCAATAACACCTAAATCACCTTCCTCTCTTTTTCCTAAAACCGTATACTCTGATTCGATTTTTTCGATCGGACTAATTTTTTAATCAAAACAAAACCTTGAATCAAACACTTCGTATTATGAGAATTCTTACTTTATTTTTTGCCTGCCTTCTATTTTCACTCAACGCTATCCAAGCCCAAAACATTGACAAAACCTACGTCCTAAACCTTAAATGGCTGCCTTCTGAATATGGCAACAAACTAGGTATCCACACCCCTGCATCTCTTAAAACACAATTCCCGGATTGGCAACAAGTCAACGAGAATGGAACCTATACTATTGAACTAAGCTTCCTTAGCGAGCTAGACCCAAAACAATATACACGCAAGAGAGAATCCGGACCTGTTTATTTCTTTCAAGTAAAGTACAATTCTCCAAGCTATCTCGCTGAAGTCAAAAACAAGAGCGGTGAAACGATTTTCAAACAAACCTATGGAGCGGAAAAACTGGTAGCTGAATATGGCAAAATAGAAAAACAAAGTGACCCCGATGACTTAGCCACTGAATGGAGAAAAAATCGCGACCTTTTCTACAAAACAGAAGAAAGCAAATTTAATAATATTGATGCTTTCCTTCCTGAACTTATAAGCTTACTTGGTGGTGAAGAAGTTCCCCTTATAATTGAAGAAACTGAGCTTGTTGAAGACCTTGTGGAGGAGGTAGTTGAAGTTAAAGAAATTGCAGAAGCGAATATTCCTTCGACCATTGAGAATACAATTATTGACGAAAATAAAATAGAAGAAATCACTTCTACTGAAATACAAAAACCGCAAGCAAGCGAAGCAACGGAAAAAGTAGTCGCCGCTATTTCTACTCCAGCCCCCGTAGAAACTATAGAACCCGAAATAATAGAAACACCAGAAGAAAAAGAAAGACGAATCAGAGAAGTCAATCGTCAATGGGAAGCAGATGAAGAAGCTGCAATAAAAAAGAAAAAAGAGAAGGATGGTCGACCTCGTTACTTTCGTCTTGGCTTACGCTTATTGGTTCCAAATATTGCAGGTGTACATGGTGAAGTTGTAACGCCTCTTGCTAACAATCGCTTTAGCTTAGTTGGAGATTTTTCTTCTATTTCTTTTGGAAAACACGTTGAACGCTTTTTGGATGAAGGCGAGTCATTTGGAGATGAAATCGATGGGCAGTACCAATACTATTCATTGGGAGCCAACTATTACTTCCGAAAACAATATGCGCGAGGGTGGTACATTGGTTCAAGCTATATGAAAGGTCAAGCCAAAACGACAACCAAAGTAGACAATACGACTGGATCTGCAAAGGTAAGTTTCGAAGCAGTATCAGCTAGACTAGGTGTAAATACTGGCCGCAAAGCTTTTATGTTTGGCTTTGAGATTGGAGCAGGAATTCCTATCAAAAATGTAGAAGGAGAACTTCTAATTGTAGATAATGGTCTTGTGGAATTGGAAAAAGTGGATGAGAAGGTACCTGTAATTCCTGTGTTAAATATTACTTTTGGACTAGCATTTTAGGAGTACTTGTCATAAAAAAAGGTGTATAATTGGTCTGCGATATTGCGCTCCAATTATACACCCATTTAGCAAAAAACCGAACGGCGACGGCTGAACCTAGTCGAAGCTAAAACCTGCTACTAAACACAGAAAGCCAGCCATTCTAATAAGCCCGCTGATCCGACTTCTTCATGTAGTTAATAAAAGCACGATTCACCACACGGTTACCACCGGGAGTTGGATACTTTCCTGAAAAATACCAGTCACCAGTATCGTTCGGACAAGCTTCATGCAAACCTTCAATCGTTTGATAAATCACTTCAACTTCTGGTTTGATTCCTTTTGGCGTTACGATTTCGGCAATCTTATTTGAAATCTCTTCGTAGCTAAAGGTATTATAAAGCGGAATTAATTGATTCTTCATTTTCGCTACTGGCAATTCTTCTTGCGCCTTGCAGCGTTCAAACGTTTCATCCAGCAAGTGATCCATATTGTTTTCTTCTAGTAAAGCAACCAGTGCTCGAAAAGCAACAAATTCGCCCATTTTCGACATATCAATACCATAGCAATCTGGGTAACGAATCTGTGGTGCAGAGGAAACAATAACAATCTTCTTCGGCTTTAGTCTAGAAACAATTTGAAGAATACTCGTACGTAAAGTTGTACCTCTTACGATAGAGTCATCCATCAAAACTAGGGTATCTTTATCGTTGTTCACAATACCATAAGTCACATCATAAATATGGGAAACCAAATCACCTCGGGATTCGCCGGAAGTAATAAAAGTTCGAAGCTTAGCATCCTTCACTACGATTTTTTCAACACGCGTATGCATGCTCAAAATCTTCTCTAGTTTCTTGGGTTTGATATTCTCCCCCATCGCCAAAATCTTTTGCTTCTTGACTTCATTCAACTCTATATCTAATCCTTCTACCATTCCATAATAAGAAGACTCTGCTGTATTTGGTATGTAAGAAAAAACGGTATTTTTGAAATTATAATCTACTGCTTCCAAGATCGACTTGGCCAATTGTTGCCCCAACTTCTTTCGTTCTAGGTAAACATCCCGATCCGTTCCTCTCGAAAAGTAGATTCGCTCAAAAGAACAAGACTTTCGTTTTCTTGGTTCTATGAATTGTTCTTCCGTTACCTTACCCGTAGACTTAATCAAAAGAGCATGCGCAGGTTTCAATTCCTTAATTTTAGACCAGTGTATATCTAAAGCAGTCTGTATCGCCGGGCGTTCAGATGCAACTACTACGATTTCATCATCTTTATAATAAAAGGCTGGACGAATTCCTGACGGATCACGCATCACAAAAGCATCTCCATGACCAATCAATCCTGCCATTACATAACCACCATCAAAACTCTTACAAGCTTTTTCCAATAGTCGCTGCATATCTAAATGCTCAAAAATCAGTTGATTCAATTCCTCGCTACTATGACCATCTTCTTTGAACCAATCATGTAAACGTTGCACCTCATCATCTAGAAAGTGTCCGATCTTTTCAAGAACCGTCACCGTATCTGATTTTTCTTTTGGATACTGTCCCAATTCTAATAAATTATTAAACAACTCATCAACATTAGTCATGTTGAAGTTACCAGCCAAAACTAGGTTTCGGCTAATCCAGTTATTTTGTCGTAGAAAAGGATGACAGGCTTCTAGGGTATTATCACCATGCGTTCCGTAGCGTAGGTGCCCTAGTAATAATTCACCAGTATATGGTTTGTGTTTTTTTAGCCAAGCGGGGTTGCTTAATTTATTATCACTCAAGCCTTTGAAGTGCTTGTAAATACCCGAAAAAATATTATTCAGATAGTCAGGACCGGTTTTACGCTTTCGACTGATGTATCGAGTTCCCGGCTTAGCGTCCAATTTAATGGTAGCTATTCCTGCTCCATCTTGTCCACGGTTACGCTGTTTTTGCATTAATAGTCGAAGGGTATTCAGACCATAAAGCGAGGTTCCGTATTTATCTTGATAATATTGGAGAGGCTTTAACAACCTAACTAATGCGATACCGCATTCATGCTTGATTTGATCGCTCATTCGAGTAAAATCCTTATGATGGTGAAAAAATTTTTACTAATGACACAATTTGAACAGTAAGCTACTTATAGCGAAACTTCCTATATGTGCATTTTCAACTGTTTAGCTGCACAAATATAAGTATAATCAGTAGCTCCAAACAGTTATTTCAAAGGAAAAGAAAAAAACGTTTTATCCGAGTCAGAATTGTCAGAATATGGATTTTTTTTGGTCTATACAACATTTCATTCTTATCTTACATCTAATTAAATGATAGTGATCTTTTAATTAGACTGCTTTGCTACCAGACCTTTATATATACGAGAGCCTATGCCTCCTCTGGCGCCACTGAAAGATCTCTCAACGAAGTGATTTAACAGCGCAGCGATCTCAAAAAAAAACACCATGTCAATACCAAGATTTTTCAAAACTCCTCAAAATCAACGATTCGACTATATTCCTCAACATTACGATGCAAAGAAAGAGGATTTGGAGCGACGACTCAAAACAGCTAGAGATGCTAAGACTGGTGATCCTGAAGCTGTAAAAGCTAGAATCTCTTCGGGCTTTCGCCGAAAACAAAAAGGCTATGCCTCTACTAAGCGTGCTGCTGGGATCAGAAGAAATTTGTCACTAATTGCCATAATAGTAGCACTTATCTTAATAAGTTACATCTTACTTACTGTATATTTGCCACGTATAGTAGACATGGTCGAGTAGTTAGTTCCTAAGGGCTGAAAGATTGAAGGAAATAAGGATTGAAGGAACCCGCGATTGCGTATTCGTCACCTCGTATTTCCTTCAATCTTTGCCCCCTTCATCTTTTGCATAATAAAAAAATAAAAACATATGGCTGATATCATTCAGCTATTACCAGATTCAATCGCCAATCAAATTGCCGCCGGAGAAGTTATCCAGCGGCCAGCATCTGTCGTGAAGGAGTTGATGGAGAATTCCATCGATGCGGGTAGTAGTTCTATCAAGTTAATTATAAAGGACGCAGGCAAAACCTTGCTTCAAATTATTGATGATGGTTGTGGTATGTCTGAGACTGACGCTCGTATGAGTTTTGAGCGACATGCTACTTCCAAAATTAGACATGCTAAAGATCTCTTTGCTATTCGCACCATGGGTTTCCGTGGAGAAGCAATGGCTTCCATTGCAGCTATAGCACAGGTTGAGCTCAAAACCCGTCGCCAGTCTGATGAACTTGGTACAAGATTAATGATTGAAGGATCTGAAATAAAAACTCAGGAAGCTTGCCAATGCCCCGCAGGCACCAGTACTTCTGTAAAAAACTTATTTTATAATGTTCCGGCACGACGCAATTTCCTCAAATCAGATACCGTGGAAATGCGCCATATTCTTGATGAATTCCAACGCATTGCGCTAGCAAATACTGACATCTTCTTTTCACTTCATCATAATGGTAATGAGATTTTTCATTTACCTGCGGGCAAACTGAGACAACGCATCGTTGGTATTTTTGGGACAACCTCCAACAAACACCTAGTACCAGTTGAAGAAGACACCGACATCATCAAACTAAGTGGTTATGTTGGCAAACCAGAATTCGCTAAAAAAACTAGAGGCACTCAATTCTTCTTCGTCAATAATCGCTTCATAAAAAGCAATTACCTCAACCACGCCATCATGAGTGCTTATGAGGAACTTTTGCAAAAAGGTACCTTTCCTTTTTATGCCATCTATATTGATATTGACCCTAAGCGAATTGACATCAATGTGCACCCAACTAAACAAGAAATCAAATTTGACGACGAACGCTTGATCTATAATTACTTAAAGGTAGCCATTCGACATGCTCTTGGTACCAATGCTATTACTCCTACACTCGACTTTGAACAAAATGTCAATTTCGCAAACGGAATTACCAGTAGCAAATCTACTTCGCAAAATCAAGCCTATGAGACCAAATCGTCAAAAGGCAATAGCTCAAATTTTGGTAGACCGACTTCTAGTCCTACTTCTGCGAAAGATAGCAACAATCTGAAAAATTGGAAAAACCTATACGAAGGTCTCGATCAATTTGATCCTGAAGCTGACGAAGACTCTACGACAGAAGGTAAGTCTCTCACCATTGAAAGTAAGTGGGCGGAGAGCGGATCACTCGACGATGAAAAAGGTAGCTTTTCAAACCCTCAAAAAAAATCGTATCAAATACACTCCTCTTATATTGTCAGTAATATCAAATCAGGCTTTTTACTGATCGACCAGCAGGCAGCTCATGAGCGCATTCTATTTGAACAATATTTGGATGCTATGAAAAACAAGGAAGCGGTTTCTCAAAAGGAATTATTCCCAAAAACGATTACACTTCCACCTGCAGATGCTGCTATCTTAAAAGAAATCATTCCTGAAGTCAACAAGCTGGGTTTTGAAATCCAAGAGTTTGGCAAAAATGATTTCGTTATACATGCTGTTCCTGCAGACTTACATAAGGTTGCAGATCAACAAGCCATGCTCGAGAAGCTGTTGGAACAATACAAAGAAAATATTGAGCTCAAACTGGATATTACTGAAAATATCGCTCGTGCCATGGCTCGTAGCTCTTCCATCAAAAGAGGTCATCCGCTCAATCCTGTTGAAATGAAGGAATTGATCGACCGCTTATTTGCTTGTGAAGTACCTTATAAAAGTCCTTTTGGTCGAAATTGCTTTATTACTTACGATTTAGATGATTTGGATCGACAGTTTGCTGGGTAGAAAAAAGTTGAGAGTGAGAAGTAGGAAGCCCCCCCATAAGCGTCGTGCGACCACAGTATTGTCTATAAGAAGACTTCTGTCTGATGAAAGTCCTCACTCTCGAGTCTCAAGTTCTCACTAGTCGATAAAAGTCGACTTTTACAATTTTTACAATTAACTTAGAGTTTTATTACTCAAACTTATTGATATTCTATGTTACGGATTACCGAAGTTGTTAAGATGCTATTGATTATAAATGTGGTGGTCTATTTTGGATCCACACTTATTTTAGGTGAGCAAGAAGCATATTGGTTCTTATCACTTAAATGGCCTGGCACCGAAGGGTTTGCGCCTTATCAACTGGCCAGTCATATGTTTATGCATTTTGGAACGACCCATCTCTTTTTCAATATGTTTGGCTTATTTATGTTTGGACCTCCATTGGAAATGGCTTGGGGGCCAAAACGATTTTTATTTTACTATCTAATGACTGGCTTTGGAGCTATGGCATTACATATGCTTATAACTTATTTTGAGATACAAAATGGAGGCTCCGCAGGTCAGATGGCAGGTGCTTCAGGAGCAATATTCGGTCTTCTAGCAGGTTATGGAATGCTCTACCCTAATAGCAAAATCATGCTATTGATACCTCCAATCCCTATGAAAGCTAAGTATTTTGTCTTGATTTATGGGGCGATTGAGCTATTTTTAGGTGTGAGTAACCTGAATACAGGAATTGCTCATTTTGCCCATTTGGGAGGAGCGATTACAGGTTTTCTGCTTATTATATATTGGCGAAAATTTGGCTCACGACTTTAGATATTAGATTTTTACATTTTATACAATGTATTTAACTATCAAGTCTAGCTCAAAAGTCATTTTAAACCTTTATTTGGCAGGTATGTTGTATATATACTTGAAATTCCATATACAAGTTTATACCTTTGAATTATGTTAACATCAATATTGGACGATGTAAAGCGGCAGTTTAGTAGTGGCGGTATGGTCACACGACTCATTATCATTAATGTGATTGCTTTTGTTATTATTAATATCGTTCACTTAATCTTCAATCTTCCCGGAAATGACGGCTCTTCACAGTCGACCATGTACACCGATATTTTGCATTTCTTTTGCATGTCTTCTGATGCTTGGCATATCCTGACACATCCTTGGGTACTCATTACCAGTATTTTCTTACACGAAGGATTCACACATATTCTTTTCAATATGCTGTTTCTTTATTGGTTTGGTCGAATTGTGAGTGACCTTATAGGCAATCATCGGATTTTACCGCTCTATATTCTTGGAGGTATTGCTGGAGGTATTGTTTATTTCATTACTGCTAACATTCTTCCTTATGGAGGAGATGGAATCTCTTATGCATTAGGAGCTTCTGCTGGAGTGATGGCTATCGTAGTAGCTTCTGGTGTACTTGCCCCCGAATATCAAATGAATTTATTACTCATTGGAGCAGTCAAACTAAAATACATTGTAGCTGTTCTTGTGTTCTTAGACCTCATTGGTACTTCTGTGAATACAAATACGGGAGGTGCCTTTGCACATTTAGGTGGCGCAGCTTTTGGATATTTCTTTGTGCTTCAATTACGTGGCGGTAATGACATGTCATTACCTTTCAATAACTTCATTGCCTGGATTACGGGCCTATTCAAGCCATCTAAAAAAGACGAAAAACCGCGAAAAGTAAAAGCAGTATACAAAAATAAAGGAAAGATATTCGGGAATGCTGTTACTGATAAAAAAGTCGACCTTTCCCATCAGGAACAAATAGATAGTATTCTTGAAAAGATCAAGAAGACCGGTTATGATAGCCTTTCGGATGAAGAGAAAGAGTTTTTATTTAGGGCTAGTAAGAAGTAGAAGACTTAGCTTCGACTACGCTCAGGTGGTGCCCCTCAATTTTAATAACTAGATGATCGTTTAAAATAATGTGCAATATTTTGCATAAAAATTAAAGCTAACTCGACTGAAGGTTCGCAATGAACATCGTCGAAGTGTAGTCGAAATCAAGTACACGCCGACCAATCAAACCGATTATAAAATTCAAGAATTGAGACAACGCGTCAAAAAAATATTCCGCTGGTTAAATGTTCTCGTAATATTAGCCACTTTCTTAGCCTACCTTGCCCCATACGTAAGTCCTGAATATGGTTGGTTTTTTTCTTTCTTTGGGATGGCCTTTTTCTGGCTTTTACTACTCAATATATTTTTTGTTTTATTTTGGTTGAGCACCAAAAATATGTACCTGCTGTTTTCACTTGGCTGCATCATTATGGGATGGGGGCACGTCAAAAGTCTGATTGGTTTTCATGCTGCCTCTAGCGAAGTTCACGAAAATGACTTGAGTGTTATGAGCTTTAACTGTCGCTCGTTTTATAATTTTACTGATGATAAAAGTACAGAAAAAGAGATCCTCAAATTTCTTTCTCAACAAAAATCGGATGTAGTCTGTTTTCAGGAATTCCCAAGAAAAAAGGGATTGCTTGAACGTGTTGCCAAAACTACTGGACTTGACTACTACTACAGACCAAACAAAGTCTCCTTAGCTATTTTTTCAAAATACCCAATTACCAACAAAGCTATTGTAGACCAAGGTAATAATGGTTCTATCTACGCCAGTATTGATTACAAAGGCAAATCCATAAATATCTACAACGTTCACTTAAAGTCAAATCGGATTAGTGACGAAGCCAATAGAATGATTGAGGAAAAAGAGTTGGGAGAGAAACGTACTTGGTTGGGAATACGCAGTGTACTTCGAAAAATAAAATACGCTTCAAAAGTGCGGGTTGATCAAGCAAGAAAAATTTCCGCTCACATTCACAAGAAAAAGAACAAGGTTATCCTTTGCGGTGATTTTAATGAGACACCTCAATCATATGTTTACCGCATTCTGTCAGATGGTCTCAAAGATTCTTTCTGTGAAAGAGGTTCAGGAATGGGCTCTACTTATGCAGGTAAAATACCTGCACTAAGAATCGATTATATTTTTGCTGGCGACCAAGTAGTTGTAGATGAACACAAAATCCTAAAGGTATCCGTATCAGACCACTATCCTGTGCTGAGTCGGTTTCACTTCCTTGATTAAAGAAAACTTCCATCTCCTAAGCTCCCACTTCCAACTTTTTCTTAATCACGCTTCTCAGATACCAAAACAAAAGCTGGCGGAATGTTAATAGGTACAAAGCTCACATCAACATTACCAAATACACTTTTGTAAATTTTCTTCATTAATAATGAATAGTGTATCTGAACAAAAAGACCTTTCGAACGAAGCACCTTTTTACATATACCAACAATCTTATAGCAAAGTTCATCAGGAAGAGAAACAAAAGGAATAGCAGAAATAATGTAGTCCACTTCTTTTATTCCATGCTTTTCCATGTGAGCTTCAAGGTGCTCAGCTGAGTCTTCTATCACGTGCAGGCGCTCGTCTTTTATTTCGCGAATTATATCACAAAATGAACCGTTTACTTCAAAGGTTAACAACTTTGCATCAGGCTTCATAGCTCCTAAAATATGTTTGGTTACTACTCCATCGCCCCCTCCTAACTCTATGATTACATCTGCCTTTTTAAAATCAACTGGCTTAATCATCCCCTTGCACAAAAATGGTGAGCTTCTTGTCACTGTACCAACGGTCTTCAAATTGCGCAAGCTCTCTTTAAGAAAGTCTATTTTATTCATTTTTTGGTTTTTTTTAGCGATAGTTTTCGCTAATTAGTTTTCTCCAATTCCTCTAAGGTAGTTTTGCAAATCAGGAAATGCATTTGCATATATTTTAGCATCTTCAATTGACGCTCTCAATCCGTTAACATAAGGCACCACAAAAACATCTGACAAACCATTACGTACTAATTCTTTTCGCAAGGTTTCTGCAGAGTAAAACGACTTGTACAAACCTACAGTATACTGGTAATAATCACTTTGGCCATTACTTTCTATTGCTGCATTAGGATAGCTCGTCACTATATCTCCATTGTACATTTGTTTCAAAGACGCAATCTGTACTTTATAGGACAAACCCTCAATAGTCTTGTTATAAATAGACCAGGTATCGTTTTCCATAAAGCTACTCACTTTCACGTCTGCAACATTAATCTTTATCGGTAAACCACTGGTGTGGTGAAAACGGAGATTAATTCGTTTATTCAGCTTAGCTGCCATCACATTCATCCCACCTCCTTCTGTTTGAGCATTCGCTATGGGATAACTTACCCCACAACCTTTTACCAGTATATTATCCGCACGGACTCCTTTTTCAATTAAATAATTTGCTGCTATATCTCCTCTTCTTGCAGAATTATATAGATCAAACTTTGGCGAACCTGTTACTGAAGAATGACTTGTCAATTCAACAATTATTCGCGGATAATTCAGGAGCATTCGAGCAGCAGCGTCAAGCTTTTTCTTATTTGCTACTGTCAATACTTCATCTCCACGATCGCATATTAATTGTTCCAGATTATATGTTGTAATTTCATTCTCTGAAAAACCTTCATTAATATCACCACTATCCGGGAGGTTACTGCCATCCAAGTTAATTTCTACCTGACTAAAAACTAGGGGATTTGATTTGATTTTCTGTTCAACTTTTCCCACATTAAAGTATCCTACAAAAATATCACGCTTACCATAGGACGATAATCGGGATGAGCTAAAGAAACTTTTCGTTCCATCTTTTGATAATTTAAAATGCATGTCATCGCCCGTCGAGTTGATGGGTACACCTGCATTCTCTGCTTCAGACCAAGCTTGTTTTTTGTCAATAAAAACTGATTTATAAACATCGTGTCCGCCAATTCCTTTGAGATTATTTGAACTAAAATAAAGTGAACGACCATCGACAGAAAGGAAGGGCGTCACCTCATCATATGCAGAATTAATTTTAGGCCCTAAATTTTGAGGAGTCTGCCATTGACCATTTTTATTTTCTGTAATATACAAGTCCATACCACCGTAACCACCTTTTCTACTACTAGAGAACAACATAACCGTATCGTTAAAAAAGTACGGAAAATTATCACCACTCTCTGCTATCATAGGACTTTCAAATCGAGAAGGCACAATTGGAGGAGCACCAGCAGAAAATGTATCTACCAAAATCTCTCCGCTAAACAAGCTCACTCCTTTGAAGTAATACATAACCTGTCCATTCGAATTAAATCCTAAGATCACATCATTTTTGGAACTATTAATCAAGTTACCTAGTGGAGCTGGAATGTCCCACTGGCCATTCTGTACATTTGACGATATAATATCCGTTTTATAATGACCATACTTATCTTTCTTAGTCCCATTTTCTGCACGCAGGTCCCCCACATTACCATCTCTGGTTGAACTAAAATAAATTTTGTCTTTATAATTTGGGCTTAAAACAGGCCCAAAGTCATCTCCTTTTGAATTCACATATTCTCCCAAATTCTCAACAATTACCTGTTCTGAAACAGATCGAATATTGAAGCCATTCACACATCTCTTTATATCATCCTTAGCACTTTCACGAAGTGAATGCCCTTTAGTGGTTGCTGACAAATATGCTTTGTATGAGATAGCTGCCTTCTCAAATTCACCTTGTACATGATACGAACGAGCTATTCCATAGTAGGCTTCCGCCTTTGGCTTTTTAGCATTTTCAACAACATACTGAAGAAACTTACGCGCCTCTGCTGGTTCGTTATTTTCTAAATAACATTGCCCTATTTTGTAGCGGGTATCATTGTCGATCGACTTGACGCGTTGATATTTAAGGAAGAGGTTGAGTGCTTCAGGATATTTTTTGTTAACGTAATATCGGTCAGCCTCAGCTTTTAACTTCTTTACAGGATCCTGCCCTTGACTTATGAAAGTACAAAAGCAAAACAACACAAGTACCATTAATCTACTATACATATTGTTAGAGATTTCTTTTTCTAATTGATTTATTAAAAGCTATTCAGCATTTTTTATTTCTGAATAAGACTTCACTTTCGTGAAAGCTTTTAACTAATCATTGTTTATCGATTTGGGTATCTCAAAAGTATTTAGACAAAAGGTAATTTAGGGAAAACATTAAAACTAAACCGTCTGACTGGCATCAAAAGCTTCTAGGTAATCTCCAACTCTACGAAGGAAAGATCCACCTAAGAATCCATCAACCACTCTATGGTCGTAAGAAAGTGACATGAACATCATTTGACGAACAGCGATCACATCCCCATACTCCGTTTCAATTACAGCTGGTTTTTTTCGAATTGCTCCTACCGCCATGATTGCTACCTGAGGCTGATTGATAATTGGTGTTCCCATTACGTTACCGAATGTTCCTACATTGGTCAATGTAAACGTTCCACCTTGTACTTCCTCTGGCTTGAGTTTATTACCACGAGCACGATTAGCTAAATCATTTACTGATTTAGCTAATCCCAATAAGTTAAGTCGGTCTGCATTTTTAATTACAGGAACGATAAGGTTACCTGATGGCAATGCTGCAGCCATTCCTACATTAATATTCTTTTTTACAATGATCTTGGTTCCAGTTGCATCAACTGAAACATTAATCATTGGGAAGTCGCCAATTGCTTTCGCAACAGCCTCTATAAAAATTGGTGTGAAAGTAATTTTCTCACCATATTTTTTCTGAAATTCTCCTTTTACTTTGTTTCTCCAGTTCACTAAATTTGTCACATCAGCTTCGATATATGAAGTTACGTGTGCAGAAGTTCGCTTCGACATCACCATGTGATCAGCAATCATCTTACGCATTCGATCCATCTCTACGATTTCATCATCACCGGATACTGAGCTAGTTGCAGAACTAGTTGATACCGGCTGAGCAATACTTTTTGAAACGGCAGGTGCTGACTGAGTACCTGCTCCAGTTCTATTATTCAGATAAGCTAGAATATCTTTTTTCGTTACCCGTCCATTTTGTCCGGTTCCTGTAACAGCATTCAATTCTACTTCACCAATATTCTCTTTTTTCGCAATGTTGCGCACAAGTGGCGAGTAAAAACGTCCATTACCATCACTCCCTCTACTAGGTGCTACCATAGTGGCAACTTCAGCGGTAGCTGGCGCCGATGTAGCAGGAGCAGGTGATTCTTTCTTTACCCCATTTGATCCAGAAGATGCTACAACTTCAGCTGCAGGAGAAGGTGTAGCGGCAAGGTCTTCTCCTTCCGTTGCGATAATTGCAATCACTTTACCAATCTCAACAACATCGTCCTCCTGAAAGAGAATTTTCGCTATTGTTCCTGCTACCGGGCTTGGTATTTCTGAATCGACCTTATCTGTTGCTATTTCTAGAATGGTTTCGTCTATATCAACCGTATCTCCGACATTTTTGACCCACTTAAGGATCGTCGCTTCCATGATACTTTCTCCCATTTTGGGCATGATGAGTTCTACCTGTGCCATACGTTTGATAATTGTTTGATTCTCAGACTCTTACGCTATGTAAAAGAGAGTATTATTAAGGATGTTCAAATGGTTTACAAAGCTACATGAATTAAGCAGTTAATCAAAATTGTGTTTACAATAAATTGAGATTGCTACTCGCAAATAAGAACAAAGGCTTTAGTCTTTATGGGCTTAAGATCAGTGTTCGTTTATTTTGGAATTATTGGTGGAAGTTATTCTATCCCTCTAACAAAAACTGCCGCACCATATTTAACGCTTGATTTCCTGTATATTCTATATTTTGTAAACGTTTCTTGCCTAAATTTAACTTTCTCGTTATTACTCGGTCTTTATCACCTATCGCCAACCAGATTGTTCCCACTGGTTTTTCCTCTGATCCGCCTCCTGGTCCGGCAATACCTGAAATCGCAATGGCAATATCTGATTGCATCAAATCTAAAAGGCCTTTCACCATTTCTACGACAGTAGCCTCACTCACTGCCCCGTACTCTTTTAAGGTGTCGGGCTTGACCTTTAGCTGATTTACCTTTATTGCATTGGAATAAGGCACGATACTTCCAGTAAAGTAAGCGGACGAGCCCGGAACAGCAGTAATGCGATGCGATACATATCCTCCAGTACAACTCTCTGCTATTGTTAAAAACTTACCTTTTTCCATCAGTAATTTCCCAACGACTTCTTCCAATTTATCATCTCCATAACCAAATACAAATTCGGGTATCAAAGCTGCTATCTCTTTTACCTTTTCATCCAGTAATTGTTGCAATTCCTTCTGATTATCACCAGTTGTTGTCAGACGTACTCTGACTTTACCTAAACCCGGTAAAAAGGCTACTTTTATAGAATCTGGCAAGTTGTCTGTTACCGATTCAATTCGAGTAGCGATACGTGTTTCACCCTCTCCTATAGTTTGAATAGTACGGTGAATAACTGGCCTTGGCGTAAACTGTGTCGCTAATTTTGGAATAACCTCCTCCGTCATTAAATACTTCATTTCATAAGGGACACCGGGCATCGATACAGCCACTTTCCCATTGTGTTCAAACCACATCCCAGGAGCAGTTCCCATTTGGTTAAACAACAAAGTCGCGTTGGCAGGCATGTAGCATTGTATGCGATGTGCCTCAGTAGTTGACCTACCCCATTTTTCAAACATCCGTTGAATTCGATTGAAAGTAGATTCACTAAAAACCATTCCTACCCCAAAATAGTCCGCGAGGGTCTTCTTAGTAATATCATCCTTGGTTGGTCCCAAACCTCCTGTCATCAACACAATATCTGACTGACTAAAAGCACGATCTAGCGCTTCCTTTATGGCCTGTTCTTCGTCTCCTACCGTGGTTATATTTTCTATATCAAAACCTGCATCGTTGAGCTGAGCTCCCATCCATGCTGAATTGGTGTCCACGATTTGTCCAATGAGAATTTCATCTCCTATCGTTATTACTTGTACTTTCATCTTTATTTTTGTTGAGACATTGAGCAATACCACGAAGTTTTTAAACAACTTCCACTTTCGTGGCTACAAAACAAACAACTAAGCGGCAATAATAGATGTCTTTTAACTTATTTTTTTTACTTTCAAAGAAGAAAAACCAAAGCTCGTCGAACTAACAGCTATCTCAAGTCAAGAAGGTTCCCTAATTCGTAAAAACGAGTCTACTTGTCAACAAATGCTTCTGAAGCAATTTTTATGATTTTTTTGAAAAAATACTGTTGTCTATTCCTGATATTTTGCCTTTTTGATAATATATTGGCTCAATCTGTTGCTGATCAGATTCAGTTTAAGGTATATGGCTTTGAGGAAGGACTCAGTCATCGAAATTCCTTTAAAGTTGCACAAGATTCAGCGGGCTATCTTTGGGTGGCGACTATCAGTGGCTTGAATCGTTTTGATAGCAAAAATTTTCTCAAATACGGAACATCCAAACCAGATAGCTATATTCCCGATGATTACGTTTCAGACATTTGCTTTGAATCAGACAGCGTACTTTGGTTATCACTTCCTCGTCAATTAGCCCGCCTTAATACAAACAGCAACTATCTCGAAGAATTTGACTTAGAACACAGCTCCTCTACTGAAAATGAAGGCACCGCACTCACTAGTCTTTTCATAGATAGCAAAAAAAATCTTTGGTCCTTTGCTTATTCACCTGAAACTGGAAGTTCTGTTTTACACAAATCAAATTCTGAAATCGGGGTGCGCGACATCATGATTTGCAAAGGTACTTTTGCAAAAAGAGCAATTGTCGAATTAGGTGGCTACATCTTTTTTAGCTACGACGAAAATACTTTATTAGAGATTGATAAAAACGGGGAAGAAGTCAATCAGTTTGTCCTAGGCAAGGGTCAATCAAAAGCTTGGGTTACTCAAATGCAAGTTACAAAGGATCGTACGCTCTGGGCTTTGATGAATAATGGTGAAATTTATTTTATCAAAAAAGGCTCACGCGATTTTGAACTCCATCCTGCCTCTAATGCACTGGTCAACCGAAGTGTCTTTTCTACTTTTCATGTAAAAGAAAACGGAAATATTTGGGTTGGAGGAATGGGGAATTTATGGATGTATGATGCACTCAGCAAAAAAACATTAGACTTTGATAAAAACATTAGAGACATCACCAAATACACCGTTAACTACCGCGACATCTTTGAGGATCAAACTGGAATTATTTGGATTGCAAGCGACTTCGGTTTAATAAGAGCTGTAAGTTCTGATGACTTGTTTACACATTATATGTCAGATGGAAATGAATACTGTCAGGATGCAAGTTGTAGTATGAGGGGAATGACAAGTGATGGAAATGGAAACATTTATTTCAGCTATTACAATTCCATTCATGTCCTCAATACAAAAACGAATACCTTAGGCCCGCTTTTCCCAAGTACTCCTTTCCATAATCCTCCTTTTGGACTTTTGCATTATCAGAACTCGATTTGGACAGGAAACGGAAGACGAATTAACCTCAGCAACATGAGGGTTGACAGTATTCTTGACATGCCTACAACAGATCTTGGAGACGTCATGGTTGACAATGAAGGTTTGGTCTGGTTTGGTTTTCGCAATCGTATTGCCAGCTACAATACTTCCTCTAAAGAGTTGAAAAACTTTGTTGACCTTACAGGGATAATCGATACTCAAAATATTGACATCAGTTATATTTATCAAGGCAAGACTGGTAATTATATTTGGCTGGGAACACTTGAAAATGGTCTTTACAAAATCGATAAGGAAATGGGCACACTCGCTCATTACCACACGGAGAATAAAAACGGGCCCACTCTTTTGCACAACAAAGTAAACGGAGTCCACGAAGACAAACTTGGTAGCCTATGGATCGCAACAGGCAACGGCCTTCACCAATTGAACATAGAAACAGAACAAATCTCTGTCTACATTACCAATCATGGCTTAGCCAATAGCTTTATTAATGGTTTACTCTCAGAAGGAGATAGTGCTATTTGGGTGAGTACTGATTTGGGAATATCTCGCTTTAGCATAAATGAAAAACGCTTTATTAATTTCAACAAGGATGATGGCCTTTCGGGAAATGAATTTAACCGTATTTCTTTTCATCAAACCTCAGATGGTACTATGTACTTTGGTGGCTTACATGGTGTTAATGCTTTCAAACCGGGCATTCACTTTCTTCGTCAAAAAGAACAACGAGAAGGAAAAATATTATTGAGTGAATTTTCAAAATTGGATGGCAATATTGATAGCCTTATTTCTTACAAAACGGGAATTGGTGATGGTCAAAAATTAGATATTTCCTGGCGAGATAAATTTTTTACTTTTCAATTTGCTTTGGCAAATTATGCCAATCCGGGTGCACACTATTTTAGCTACAAATTAGATGGCTATGAAAAAGAATGGTCAAAGGAATCAACAACAAACACAGCCAGCTATAACATCATCCCTCATGGTAACTACACCTTGAAGGTGAGAGCTAGAAGTGGGAATGGCGATTGGAATAAAAAAGAATTGGCTATCCCAATTCATATTCAACAAGCCTTTTACAAAACCTGGTGGTTCATTGCTTTTTGCAGTGCTTTGCTGCTTGGCGTTTTAATGGCGATTTCACAATATAGTTTATATCAATCCCGCCAACGAGAAATAAAACTAAAGAAAGAAGTTCACGCCCGCACACTCGATCTTGAGCGAGAGATGAAAAAATCAGATGAACTGCTACTCAATATTTTACCTTCAGAAATTGCTGCGGAATTAAAAATGTTTGGTAAAGCAAAAGCGAAGCGCCATGAAAACGTTACTGTTTTCTTTTCTGACTTTAAAGGCTTTACGCTCATTAGTCAACTATTGGAGCCGGAGGAGTTGGTTGCTGAAATTGATTTATGCTTCCGTGAGTTTGATACAATCATGGAGCGCTATGATTTGGAAAAAATCAAAACCATTGGTGATGCTTACATGTGTGCTGGTGGGATACCTACACCAGATGAAGGAAGCGTTGTCAATATGGTAAAAGCGGCTTTAGATATTCAAGTGTTTATGAAAAAGCTGGCTGCCGAAAAATCTGCTAAAAATCAACCTTACTTTGAAACGCGTATCGGTATTCATACTGGGCCCTTGGTTTCCGGTATTGTTGGTATTAGAAAATTTGCCTATGACATTTGGGGTGACACGGTCAACATTGCCGCTCGACTCGAAGACAACGGAGAAGTCGGAAAAGTAAACATATCTCAATCGACTTATGAATTAGTAAAAGATCGCTTCGAATGTACACATCGAGGAAAAATAACGATAAAGCATGATGTGGAAATTGACATGTATTATGTGGAAGGGATTAAGAATGGGGATTAGAATTCCCCGTGGACGTAAAATTCACGATAGAAATACATTAGAACATGGAAATAGAAATGGGAATTTCTCGGCTAATCGTGACTCGTGACAGTAGGAGGCTTCCTTCTCTTTTTTCTCTAACTAAAATCAATCTCCGTATTATCTCCAATGTTCAAACTCTGATTGGAACCCTTAATTGCAGCATCACTTCCTACTATGGATTGATGTAACACCACATCTTCAATCGTTGCATAATTACCAATTATCGATTCCTTGACAATCGAATAATTGATCACAGCATTATCACCAATGGTAACGTGTGGTCCAATAATGGAATTAGAAATTTTGCAATCTTTACCAATACTCACCGGATGGATAATAATGGTGCTGTCATAACTTGGTAAGTTGGAAGATGCATAACCTTCTTTATCCAATAACATCGCGTTGGTTTCCAATAGAATTTCTTTCTTACCGCAATCAAACCAATTATTTACAGGAACTGATGAAAACTTGACTCCGTCTACGATCATTTTCATTAATGCGTCTGTCAATTGAAATTCACCATGACTCATGATGTTATTTTCGACATTATAAATGACGGCATCAAGCAAAGCATCCACTTCCTTTATTTTATAAAAACCAACCATTGCCATATCTGACTTTGGGATATTTGGCTTTTCGACTACTCTTTTTATAAACTTATCATCGCCATATTCTACCACACCAAAATCACGAGGATCTTCTACTTTTTTGACAACCACACAAGATGTTTCCTGTGCCATTACTTCTTCCATATCTACATCGATGATCACATCTCCAAACACAATAAATACCTCTTCTGCCCCACGAATAGCATCTTTTGCAGTCCAAATAGCGTGTGCAGATCCCTGTCTCACATTCTGTTGAATAAACTCCATCTTAATATCCGGATACTCTTGCTCTACATAAAGCTTTATCTTTTCACCCAGATATCCAATGACGAAGACAAAATCATCAACACCAACAGCAATCAGCTTCTCAATGATAAAAGAAATAATAGGTTTACCGGCCACTGGAATCAGTGGCTTTGGCTGAGTATATGTGTGTGGTCGGAGGCGCGTACCTGCCCCAGCTACTGGAATAATCGCTTTCATATTTTTTCTTTCGGGCTATCCCATAAAATATGTCATTTCCTTCCGTCCCTGCTCTTGTTTTCAAGAGAAGGCTGTCCGCTGACACTTTTTTTATTGGATAAGCTCCATTTCATCGGCAAAAACCGGTAACTAAGATAACGTAAAAAACAGAAAAAGGTGCCATTTAGTTGCAAATAGCTGATAGATAGCCAATGCTTGGACATAATTGGCATTTACATTTGGAGCTAGATAAAAACCTGACGAGTCGACAGGCAGGATGGAAAACCTTATTCCGATTCCCAAAATCAATTGTTAGTCTTCCTCTAAAGTTCGGCAACCGAAATACAGCTAAATTTACATCGAGTAGCTACTCCTGAAATCATTATCCTTAAAATAATTACAGAACAATTAATTTAGCTGCCTCTCTATTATAAACCAAAAAAAGTGCTATTCGTTTCCGAATAGCACTTCCGTTTATAGTTTTTGTTGTTCTTATCCTTCCAAAGCAGCAGCTCCACCCACAATTTCTGAAAGCTCTTTTGTAATCGCTTCCTGTCGAGCTTTGTTGTATACAATTTTTAGGTTCTTCAACATGTCTTCAGCATTTTCAGTTGCTGCTTCCATGGCCGTCATACGAGCACCATGCTCAGAAGCATGTGTATCCAATAAATATTTGAAGAAAGTTGTTTGCAAGATGCTAGGAACCAACTGTTCCAGTAAAGTTTTTTGATCTGGCTCAAAGATATAATCATCCTTGTGCTTGCTCACCTTGGCATCATCATGCGTCATTTTCTCTACTGGCAAAAACTGCACAGATTCAGGAATCTGAACCGCTGCGTTTCTAAAACGACCATAACAAACATGGCAAGAATCAAAATTACCTGCTTTGAATTCATCCATCACTAACTGTGATACCTGAGAAACATTCTCAAAACTTAGATCAGAAAAAATCTCAGTATAATCTGAAATTTTCTCACACTTCATATGACGTTTCTTGAAGTAGTCAAAACTTTTTTTACCAATTGTCAGGATCGTTAGATCACCACTTTCGGCTAAAGGAGCATATTTCGATTGGATCGTTGCTTCCGCAGCTTTAATCACGTTGGTATTAAAAGCACCACACAATCCACGATTAGAAGTAACCACTACCAAAAGTGCTTTTCTAATCGAACGTTCTTCTCCAAATAGAGAAGAACCAGAACCTTCCGAATTGGAAAGGATGTGTACTAGCATTTCGTTCAAACGATCTGCATAAGGACGCATCTCTGTAATAGCTTGCTGTGCTCTACGTAGCTTTGATGCCGAAACCATCTTCATGGCTCTGGTGATCTGCTGCGTTGACTTTACCGACTTAATTCGCCCACGTACTTCTTTTAAATTTGCACCCATTTCTTAAATTGTTGTGACTCTATTATAAAAGACGGAAGACGGAAGTCCGAAAACGGAAGTTTTTCTTTAACGCTAGCTTACGTTAGGGAAAACTTCCGTCTTCTGTCTTCGGTCCTCAAACTATTTCAAAATTACTTATACTGACCAGTCAATTCTGCGGCCAATGCCTCTACTTTCTTCAATGCTGCTGGATCCAACTTACCTGCACGGAAAGTATCCAAGACATCAGAGTGGCGAGACTCAAGTGTAGTCAAGAAATTTTCTTCAAATTCTTTGATCTTATTAACTGGCACATCTCTCAACAAACCTTTTGTTCCAAGATAGATGATCGCAACTTGCTTCTCAACTGATACTGGAGAGTACTGATCTTGCTTTAAGATTTCCACGTTACGCTTACCTTTTTCAAGGATAGCAGTAGTTGCAGCATCAAGGTCAGAACCAAATTTTGCGAAAGCTTCCAATTCACGGTATTGCGCTTGATCCAATTTCAAAGTACCCGATACTTTTTTCATTGCTTTGATCTGTGCGTTACCACCTACACGAGATACCGAGATACCTACGTTAATCGCTGGTCGAACACCT
>CAKZUK010000177.1 GCA_937921775.1 uncultured Saprospiraceae bacterium | reverse complement strand
ATCGGTAGTTGTAGTCGTTCCACTTGGCGTGTAAATACCATCTTGATCTGGATCAGTTAATAAATTTATTGTAATACCTGCAATGCCTGATTCTCCAGGATCTTGAACCCCGTTGCCATTGGCGTCGTTCCAGATTCGGTTGCCGATTGCACCTGTTTCTAACATGGTGGTTGGATTGTCTGTATCTGCTTTTGTCGTGTAGTTGTATCCGAAGTCGGCTGTGACATATTCGGACGCACCCACAATAACTGTAGCAGTCATATCCGGGCTTGTCGTTCCACTGTCTTCATCATAGATCGCATTTAATCCTGTTGGAACATTGGACAGCACAGCTACAGTATAATTTCCAGCAAATACGTTTCTAAATATATAACCACCATCAGAATCGGTTATTGTAGTTGGACAATCGGTACCGGGTGAACAAGTTCCGTCTTGTAATTCTACCACTACCCCAGCAATGCCTGGTTCTCCTGCATCTTGTATACCATCTGAATTTTCGTCTAGCCATATGCGATTACCGACAACAGAGGAACAGCCCAATGTATTTACAGCTATCGACTCAATGACTTCACACCCCTCAGCAGTTAAGGTTTTAATATAGTAAGTTCCTGAAATCGTAATACTATCCGGGCGCAATAGTTGGGTCGTAGACAAAGAATCCAACCAATAGGTCAAGCTTCCTAAATTGTTACTACCAGCAGTCGCTTCAGCAGTAGTAATATTTCCAACTCCACAAGCAATAATTGGCTGCGTTATTAGAACTGGTGCTTCAATCACTTCAATAGTTACATAATCGGCTCCAGCATTACAAACGTTACTAATTTCCCATTTGAAAACATAAACGCCATTTATTAAACCAGACACTAATGTATTATTGGCAGACGGATCATCAATAAGGGCAGTATTTGGCCCTGACACCTGTGACCAGGACTTTGATCCGGTTGAAGGATTTACTGGGTTCATATAGGTTTCAGAATTTCCACAGATATATTGATCTGTCCCCGCTTCGATGGTATCAACTTCGTTTTGTATGGTAATAGTCATCTCATCCGAAGTAAGACAACCACCCTCGCTAACTCCTTCTAGTTTGTACGTTCCACTATATACCGTATTATTGGTTCTGGCATTGGGTTGGGCATCATAACGGGTAGTACCGTTAACATAATAGAATGTTGAGGTATTGAAAGAAGAGCTTGTTAGTGATTTAAAGGACCAGTTGTAGGCGGGACCTGTGCCCGGTATACTAACGTTTTCGAGTCCAATATCGCTCGTGCTGGTTCCTCCCAATATACCAACAAAACTGAAATGTACGGTTGAACCGGAATAGGCACTAATATCTACCACTTGCTTGTTCCAGGCATCACCTTGATCACCTGATAAGGACCAAAGGCTTATCCAGGAAATACCTCCATCTGTACTGACATCCAATTTCATTGTTCCCATCTGCGCACCATACATGTGATAGTCAAAAGAGATGTTTGTTGTCAATGCATCGACGTTAATACTTGGGCTTACTAATCGTGCGGAATCACCAATTGGTCTACCGCCTGTTTCTGTATACATATAATACCAATTGGTGACAGGTCCTGATGGCCCTGTATTGGCAGTTGAGGTAGCATATCGATATTTCCGAGTCCAATTGAAATCGTCGTCGGTTGCATTGGTCCAGCCATTAAGTCCTGAATCGAAATTAGTAGCGTGATCAAAGCCAAGTGGCGTTGATGGCGATACTGTTCCAATTATTGCTGTTTCATTCAAACATAAAGAAAGATCTTGTCCAGCATCTACGGTGAATACCTCATCGGAAACGTTCACCGAAAAGCTGGTGGAGTTCGCACAACCAGAAAGAGTATCTGTAACAATTAGTGTAAAATAGGTAGAATCTGTAATACTCAGTGTGGGGTAACGAGAAGTAGGATCGTCGAAATAGGCTGCAGGAGACCATTCGAATGATAAATCACTACCGTATGTAGTTACATAAGCGCTACTAATTTGTAATGAACCTCCTCCTTCACAAAATTCGGGGAAAGAATTAACGGTAACAGTTGGGAGTCTGTTTGCATTAATTACAACCGTATCTTGACTACTACACAAAGTAGTATTATCCACAACATCCACAATAAAAGTTCTTACCAATGTAGAATAAGAGGTATTTGTCAAAGTAACGGTTGGGTTACTGATATAAGCATTGTTCAATGCTGTGATACCATCTGTATCTGGCGATGACCAATAATAGGTGACTCCTGGGATAGCGGCAGCCCCCAATTCTACGGATCCACCAGAACAAATCGTTTGATCTGAACCGGCATCAGCAACTGGCGGTGGATCGACAGCTACATTAACTGTTGTATTTGTCGTAGAAATACAATTATCTGAACTAATAGCAGTAATGGTGTAGGTAGTGGTAACAGTAGGACAGGCGGTAACTGAACTCCCAGTTGTGGTATTCAAGCCTGTAGATGGCGACCAGATATAACTGACTCCTGATTCTTGGCCAACAGAAATCGAGGTGCAACTTCCGTTGCAAATCGTTTGTGGGTCTATAAATCCTAGGACGGGAAGTGGATTAATGATAATCGTGAATGAGTCTGTTTGGATACAACCTAAGCCATTATCAACTGTCAACACATAAGTGGTTGTAGCCGCAGGTGTAGCAGTTGGATTAGAGACATTTGAAGCGCTCAAACCAGCAGTTGGAGTCCAGAAATAAGTGTAGCCTGCGCCCAAATCTCCAATTCCAATATCAATCGATTCGCCTAAACAAAGTTCCCTGTCAAATCCAAGTTCCACTTCAAATGGAGGTGTTACAATTATCTGGTCTTCAGCTGAACAACCTGCCGGACTGGTAACCGTTACCGTATAAGTGGTTTCAACGGTAGGAGAGATAGCCAAAGAAGGGCCAGTGTCCAAGGTGTTCCAGCTATAAAGATAGGTTGCCCCTGATACTTGAATGTTATCAATTGCCATATCAGAGCGATAAGAGGTCCCCACCACCCCTTCGAAACGGAGTTTTACAGTAGTTCCGGAATAGGTACTGAGGTCAATTATTTCGGTAGTCCAGTTGGTATTGTTCGTATTTCCATTTCTGGTCCATAGATTGGTCCAAATTGTCCCGCCATCTGTAGAAATATCTAAGCTCAAACGCCCCATATTTGATCCGTACATATGCCAATCAAAGGACATCGAAGTAGTCGCTGCACTTAGTAAAATATCAGGGCTTACAATTCGTGCGGTATCATTATAATTTAAATTTGCTTCTGTATATAAATAATAATCTCCTACTGAAGCTGCAGTTGGACCGGTATAAGTTGAACTTGTGCTTCCAGAAAACATGATCCAGTCAAATTGATCAGTAGCATCTTGTATCCAGCCATCCAGGCCAACATCTTCAAAACTAGCAGAATGATCCTCTCCCGGGAAAGGAATACCAGCAATTTCAGCTTTTAAAGTGTCTAGGCCACAGCTAGCTAAGTCTGCTCCTAAATCTACTACCGGAAAGCCTTCTACATTTACCGTCACGGTATCTAACAAAATACATCCGGAAGGACGACTTGCTGCAACTTGATATGTTGTCACTTGTGTTGGTGTAGCAGTTGGTTGAGCAATATTCGTAAGATCCAAAGAACTAACCGGATCACCGGAGATAGAAGTCCAGATATAGTTTACTCCAGTTTCTGATGGAGTGCCTATGGTCGTACTTTCTCCTTCACAAAGGGTTCCATCAGTTGCTCCAAGTGTCGGTATAGGTAATACGGTAACCAGGACTTCCTCTGATAATTGGCAACCATCTGGTGTAGTCCAAGTCAAGGTATAGGTTGTCGTAGCAGCGGGTAAGGCTTTAGTGCTCGACGAGTTTGGATTTCCCAAACCTGACGTTGGAGTCCATGAATAGGTTCCACCCGCCTCTGCTATTCCAATCTGAACAGAGTCTGCGCTACAGGTTTCTACGTCAGAGAGGTTTAAAGTATAAGCTGCACCAACCGAAACGGTCACATTTTCAACAGCATAGCATCCCTCATTTCCATTCGATGCGTATAAAGTATAGGTCGTTTCAGTGCTTGGATTAGCCAAAGGTTGCGCTATATTAGGATCAGATAATCCATCTGTTGGTACCCATGAATAGGTATAGCCCGCTTGTGAAGTAGGACCTATTAAGGCACCAGCCCCACCCGAACAGACCGAAATATTTGGTCCAGCATCTACAACTGGAGGAGTGCTTAGGGTATAATTTACGGTGTCTTTTGCAGTACAGCCTGTAACTAAGTCTTCAACGGTTAGAATAAATTGAGTACTGATAAAAAGCGTATCAAGCGGCTGAGCGATATTTGGTTCAGCGAGACCAAAGGCTGGCTCCCAACTATAGGTTTGTCCAGGTACTGCCGGAGTTCCCAGTTGGACAATTGCGTTATCACAAAAGGCACCATCTGCTCCAGCATTGATGATTGGATTTCTAATGGCGATGTCTACAGGTTGTTCGATGGAACAACCTGTTACCGCATCACTGGAGGTCAGGGTATAAGTTATCGTTGAAGAAGTCGTCAAAATCGGATTGGAAATGGCTGGATTGCTCAAACCCGTTGATGGAGTCCATTGATAATTCCATCCTGCTACTCCCGGTACGCCAATGGTAACAACTTGGTCTTGACAGAAATAACCTGGAAGGGTTAAGCCAACAAAAGGATCAGCGGAAAAGGAAGCATAAACACGAATACTATCTACACACAAGGTGCTTCCATCACTTTCATCGATAATTTTTAAATAATACGTTGTGTCTTGTGGAAGGGCAGAAACTCCTGTTGTTAATGAAGTAGGATTGTCCAGTCCAAAAGTAGGAGACCATTCATAATGAAATCCAGTAGGTAAACTCCCGTCGGGATTCATTGCTGACATTGTCAAATTCCCATTTAAAACCGTATTGTATTGTCCCCCAACAGGGCAAATAATATCTGATTCAACACCAATGCTTACACCACAAAAGCAAGAGGTTACTACCATTTCATTGTAGCAGGTTTTTCCATTCAATTCGACGCCAAGTTGGTATGTTGTAATAGCAGAAGGAGTGACCACCGGATAACGAGTGTTTTCCTGACCTGTAATACTACTAGCATCCCCGCTTAGTACCGACCAATTGAATGTGGTGCCAGGTAAATCTATGCCGCAGGAATCACTCTGTATTCCTAATTGAACAGTTTCTCCACATAAATCACTCAAGCTTGTCCCCATTATAGCAATGCTGATCGTATCCACCTGTTTACAACCAGATGCATCGTGTATTTTTGTAAGCGTGAAATTTATAGGATTTTCTGTTTCAGGATAAGTATCGTTTTCGGGGCAAATAGAGGAGAAAAAAGTTGGCTGAGCAATAGTTTGTGAACTAAGATAAGCACCTGGTGCCCAACCGTAGGAATACCCCGAAGTCGCGGGTTCCCCCAAAATCAAATCCTCTCCCATGCAAAGTGTAGTATCTGTACCTGCAAAGACAGAAACGTTAAATGGGGATACGACTACTGTATCCTTTGTAGAACATCCTACCGATGGTATGGTCAGCGTCAATTCATAATTTGTGGTCGCTGGCGTAGTAAGCCCCACCAAAGGTTGAGGTATATTGGGATCACTTAAGGTTGAAATTGGATCACCGCTAAGCACCGTCCAGGAATAATTTAATCCATAATTGCCGGGCGTTCCAATTAATGCAGGTTCAGCACCATTACAAAAACTGGCATCTGGTCCTGCATCAGCTACGGCAATACCCACTTTCCACTGCTCCTCTATTTGGCAACCGTTTCCATCATCGGTTACTACAATATTATAAGTTCCACTTGCGTCGATTGTTGCAATAGGTTGAGCGATACTAGCATCACTCAAGCCTGCAGCAGGCAACCATTCATAACTATAAGTACCTCCTGAGCCGCCTGAAGCTAATGCTCCTATTTGCACACCTATTCCCGGACAGGAAAGAACGCTTCCTTCATCAATGGTTGGAGCTGCATCTGTTCCAACATCCAGTAGGTGTACATTTGAGGTATCTCTACTACAGGCATCATTTCCTACAATCCGTCTAAAATAAACATCTATAGAAGATGGCGCTGGCAAAAAGTCACGTTGACTAGCTCCAGATATATCCGCCCAACTAATGCCATCATTACTGGATTGCCATTGATAGCTTGGTATAATAATCTGTTGTTTTATTGCTCCGTCCTGAACATAATCACTAGCGGTGTAGGCCATGTCTGAACCCGCTATTACCGCTGTCCGGCCATCAATACATACATTTTGGCTGCTAGATATCGAATTTATAGAATCTGATGCGGAGGCTATATCAAAAACTAAGATAGCAGCATCCCATTGGGATTGTGTGTTATCATAGGCGTTTAAGGTACCTGGTAATCCCAAACCAGATCCCCGAGTACTTTCTCCAACATAAATTTTACAATCTTCGACTAATAAACGATCATTATTATGATTATACATATCGTCTTCAAAGTACAAGAAAGTACCATAAAGCATCTCACTTCCATCAGCTGATATTTTTACCAAAAAATTGGACCAATCATTACCCCCTGGGTTTTCAACCTCCGAGAATAAGCCATCCTGAGTGGGAATTATACCCGCTTCTTGAGTAGATGAACTAGCATTCATTCTACCTAGTACATAAACATTACCTTCAGGGTCCATTGCCGCATCCAAGCCAAAAGCCCATTGAGAAAAATCTGGATTATTGGATATTTTGCAAGCAAAAACCAGATTATGGGAGGCATCAAACTTGGCCACAACACCCGTATATTCATTGTCTGGAGGGATAGCAGCATAAGTACCTTCTGTGAAAGGAATGGCGCCACTTTCCCCTTCCCCAGTCAATACATAAGAGCCATCTGGGTTTACTGCAATGTCTTTTAATTCTATATAAGATCCTCCCAAATTGGTACTCGGCCTTTTGAAAAACGATGAATATACCAAACTGGTTATGTCTGAATTTAGGATAGTCACTGTTCCCGCTTCATCCATCGTTGAAAAGTCAGTAGAATAAGCTCCTGGCGTTACCGGAAAATCTGAACTATAGGTGCTACTTCCAACGTAAATATTATCACTCGGCCCGATTTCAACATTTAAATATTCATTAGTTTCCCAGTCAGATCCTCCTAAATAGGTACTTCCCATAAGGGTAGAGAGGTTATTATCAAGTTTTATGACAAATAAATCTGCTCCTCCTCCTGCTAAACTTTGTTGGGGAGATGTGGCTGTCGTTTCTGGAAAGTCATCATTCTCAGTATCTCCAACAGCTATTACTTCTCCTAAGGAATTAATTTCTATATCACTGATTCGAACATCATCTCCTGTTTCTCCTCCTGGAGATAGATAGGTCATTGCTTGTAACACTGTCCCATCGGAATTAAGCTTAGCTAAAAAACTAATAATGGTAGTAATAGTAGGGCCAATATTAGTCAAACCATGAGACTCTTGGTAGGCTCCAGATGTAGTAGGTAAATTGGCTCCATTTGCTACATGGCCCGTAGAAGAAAACCCCATTGTTCCTGCGAAAAAGATACTATTGTTTTGATCTGTTGCTATAGCGGAAACATAAGGATAGTTGAGATCATCCACTGGACCAGGGAGATGCGTAATAAATAATATGTTGCTTAAGCTTGCATCAAATTTTGCAATTATGGCCTCTAATCCTTGTGCTTGGCCAACGGTTCCAGGTGTAGCAGGTAGGTTTATGTCATCTGAATTAGCTAATATCACAATATCTCCGTTATTGTCAACATCGATACTAACTACAGAGTATCCCGCTGTACCTAAACCTAAAAAAGTAGCATATTGTAGTACAATCGGGTCAATAATGAGTGGCTGTTCTTTATCATAATCCGAAAGTAATTCGAACGACATTTTATTGCCATCTATTAATTTATAGCGGCTTGGAATCTCTTTTTCCGTACCATTTATAACCTGATAAACATAGGGTTTTCCTTTTTTCAGTTCACCTAGAGGCGTTTGAAAGATCAATTCTCCAAGGTCCGTTATCTGAGCATCTTTTACTCCTTCTAATTCAACCAGAATGTCCTCCTTGTCTCCACCTGGATATACAATAAAATCGTATTCCAATTCCTGATTTTCACTAGCGTAGAAGCGGGCATCAATATGCTCATATACATCGTGGTACCAAACTTCTTCAAAGTTATTGACATTCGAATAAACTTTTCCTCGTTCGTTGGAGATATAATTAACTGTTCCCGAATGTTTCTCTTGACCTTCTATTTTTACGTTGGGGTTGGCATCCAAAAAGTTCATATTCCAAACAAATCCATTCACTTTATTTCTTTGGGGTTCCTGTTTACCCTTTCTTTTTTCACTTGATCTTGGCCTTTTCCTTGCCTTGTCTTCTGCCTTTATGGAATCTTCTTCTTCAAGCTCTTTTTGTACCACGCCTATACTTACACCAGTTTTCAAAAAACGGAAAACAGCTTGATTGTTTTTAGCTCTGAATAAGATATCCTCGTTGCCCAACTGCCCAATATTTTCCTCAAACCACAGGGCTTTGTCGTATTTTTTCAGAATATCTTGAATAGCAGTTTTCTTTGTTTCGATGGATTCATTAGTGTCAGTTTCTTTTATCGATGTAGATAACTGAGCGAATGAAGAAATAGAAAAGAAGAAAAATAAAGAAAATAAAATTGACTTGTGTAAATGCATATGTTTCATTGGACTGTTTTATTTGGCGGGTCTGGTTATTAAAAATACTTAAACAACTTTGACATAATTCTAAAGTTGATACGAACTAACAAAGCATTCAAAATGCTATACGGTTTGATTAAAATATCGTCCGCCGCTTTGTAACTATTTAGATATTTTGGTAATTCTAAGTCTATTCCTGAAGGGTAGGTAACAATACAAAACTGCCTGACTCAGCAAGCTTTTCAGGGCTTATAAGGGGGGATTCTTAATAAGGTGAACCTAATTGCTATTCTTTGCATATTTGATACGTTTTTATTTGTAATCAAGTTTCATTCCAATAACAACAAAAATTATAATATCAAATATACGACAGGACTAAACCACCTACTTGCAAGAATTTATTAATAGACGTAAGGGTTATTAGTATAAATCGTGTCTGATAAAAACATTTTTTATTGAAGTTGTTTAAAGTTATTTCCTATGGCTGCACATAAGTCATTGACTTGAAATAGTAAAGAATCTTAAACACGTTTTTTTAAGTTTAATCGAGTAGATTAATGTAGGATGACTCATAGCTATTTGAAGAATTAATCTTCCAGACAGCTCTCAGCCTCCCTTCCTCACATTAGCATACGAACTCGGTAAAATCCGAAAGCCATATCCTGCTTGGGATTTATAAAACCCAAAACCTAATAGACCTCCCAGGCTAAGACCGTATCCTTTCCACGTCCCCGCCACATCACCACATAGGTATCGGCCATACTTGGCACAATAACAAAAGGGCCGCCTCACTTCTCAAGCAGCCCTTATATTTAATGATCTATACTAAATCTATTCTTGAACTATAAACATATTAGAGGTTTTACTACCTCCCTTTGTCAAGGTATAAGTTCCTACTGGAAGATCACTCACATTAATTCGAAGCTTATTCATTACTCCAGCTTGTGCATCTAATGATAATCTTCGTACCACTTGACCTAACATATTTGAAATTTGAAATTCTACCTCACTACCTTCTGCATCAAAGTGAATATTCAAGGTTCCATCATATTTTGCCACTGGATTTGGAAAGATCTTAATTTCATCGTCGCCACAGTTCGTCTTAACCAATACTGTTTCAGAGTATTCAAAACTACCATCCAAATCAATCATCTTTAAACGATAGTAGTTTGCTGATGCAGCATCTCTATCGGTAAACTGATAATGCTTTGCGATGGATGAGTTTTCACTTCCTTCAACTGATCCTATCTTTTCGAAAACTCTTCCGTCCTCGCTTCTCTCGATCTCATAGTGACTAAAGTTTTCTTCTGTTGCGGTAGACCAATCTAAATCAACATCACATTGATTCGCCCTTCCTGTGAAAGACATCAACTCTACTGGTAATACAACTACTGATTGATAATCTTCTACCTCACCGTTGGTCTTACCTCCTATCGAATCCGCTTGAACCAATATATCGTCATCCGCACGTAATCTAATATTTACGGTTGGCGATCCCATTGTTGCTGGAGTCAATACGTTGGCGATAGCTGCAGGAGCATCCGTTAATCCTGAACCAGCATAGAAGTCTTCATAATAACCGTCACCATCCCAGTCAATCCATAAACCATAGTAAACCTCATCCCCTGCTGTGTTACCACTCAATTCGATCTCTACCGGATAGCTCGTTGATGGTGAACCTGCTATTGGAAATTGTCCTGTACTTGATCCGAAAGTCATCGCATCGTCATTCGAATCTCCTGTTGCATTACTGCTGTAGGTTTGCGTACCTTCAAAACTTGTATTCGCACCTAGCCATACATCGGTAGATCCATCAAGCACTTCATCCGAATCTGTATCCGTCATTGCTCGGTGCCATGCTTCAGGGTATCCAACTGGTCCATCTCCATAATCACGCTCAACGCCTAACACTGTAATCACTAGCGTTGCTACTTCGCAAGCAGGTGTCGGTGTAATTGTATCACAAACGGTATAAGTCACTATTACATTTCCAATAAATGTTGCCGTCGGTTGGAAAGTATAGGTTCCATCTGCATTTAAAGTCAGATCACCTGCATTCATCACTGGATCTCCCATATCGTTCGTTCCTCCAATCGAAGTAGGACTGCCAATCGTTCCTGCTGAATCAGAACTTCCATTTCCATCTGAATCATAGTTAAAAGCAGTAATTAATTGTTCGTCGTCTTCTGCATCTCTATCATTCGAGATCACATCATTGCTCACTGCAACTCCAAGGTCTGTTACTTCTGCATCATCATTGGCAAAAGTCGTATTGCCATCATCTGCAATCACTGTTATCTCTAAAAATGAATCATCTGTCGTTGCTGGACTTTCATCCGTGCTCAGTGTATAAGCTTGTGTAACCACACCTGTGAATGAACCTGTTGGTGTAAACTCATACGAGCCATCTGCATTAAGCGTTAAGGTTCCTGCATCTGCTACCAGATTACCATTATCATCAATTCCTGAAACTGTTTCAGCAATCAATATAGTTGTCACTGCAATTGAACGATCGTCCGGATCAAAATCATTAGAGATGATGTTTCCGGTTCCTGTTGTTCCTGACTCAACTAAATTCATATCAGGGTTCGCAATGATTGGCCCTCCTTCTACACTTGTTGCTGGCAATACCTCAATAAATACGACTGCCGTATCACAAGCTACTGGGGTTCCGTTATCACACACTTCGTAGACAAACGATGTTTCTCCACTGAAAGTAAGTGGCGGTGTGTAGGTATAAGTACCATCACCATTCCAGGTAACTGTTCCTTCACCTGCTGGCATTCCTCCATTCGCTCCTACCAGTGTGTAGCTAACTTGTGTATTCAACTCTTTGTCAAAGTCATTGGTCGTTACATCTCCAACTACTGGTGTTTCGTAAGGTGTATTATTGAAGTCGCAAATCGCATGCGTCGTATTCGTGCTTACAAATCCAAAGTCATAAGATCCTTCTACTGATTCCATGCTTGGATTCGCATTCGTCGTTGTCGTTATCGCTCCTTGACTTACTGTTGCCAATACGCCTGTTACATCATCCGAGTCGGTTAGATCGTTGCCACTTGCATCTGCTGTCGTTCCCGCATAGCCTGTTGGTGCAGTTGCACTGATCGTGTATTCTACTGTTCCACTTGTCGTATAATCTTCATCCAACAATAAGTTGTCGAAACTGTAAAAACCATTCGCATCTGTGATTTCCACCATCGTTATCTCTGGCGTTC
>CAKZUK010000176.1 GCA_937921775.1 uncultured Saprospiraceae bacterium | reverse complement strand
AACACAACATGGATGTGATTCCATAGTGACTTTGGATCTGACGGTTAATCCAATCTATGCAGAAGTTCTAAACGAAACGATCTGTGAAGGAGAAACTTATGAAGTAGGAACGACGGTGTTTACCGATGCAGGAACTTATACAGTAAATCTACAAACAGTAAATTCTTGTGATAGTATAATTACTTTAAATCTAACAGTCAATCCGGTATATGAAGAAGAATTGGAAGTTTCAATCTGTGAAGGAGAAACGTATGAAGTAGGAGGTTCAGTTTATACAGAAGCAGGTACTTACTTTACTAGCTTACTAACAGCGGAAGGCTGTGATTCAATCATTAATTTGAATTTAACAATCGAATCTGATTTCTCAATAGAATTGAATGAATCAATCTGTGAAGGAGAAACTTATGAATTTGGTGATTCGGTCTTCGTAGCAAGTGGCACTTATGTTATTAATTTAGAAACGGCTAATTCATGTGATAGTACGATTACCTTGAACTTGATAGTTAACCCCAATTATGCGATTGAATTAATAGAATCCATTTGTGAAGGAGAAAGCTACCAAGTAGGAGATTCGGTTTACACCGAAACAGGAACGCATATAACTAACCTATTGACGGAAGCAGGATGTGATTCAATAGTAACGGTGCAGTTAACGGTTTATCCAGAATATGCTTCAGAATTGATCGAAACAATCTGTGAAGGAGAAACATATGAATTAGGAGGTTCTGTTTATTCAGAATCTGGAACTTATGTGGTCGACTTGTCAACGGTAAATTCCTGTGATAGTATAATCACTTTGGTGTTGACAATTAATACCGAAAACATAACTGAACTGGAAGAATCAATGTGTGAAGATGGAGAGTATATATTTGGTGATTCAACTTATACTGAGCCTGGAGTATACACCCATGTATTTTCAAATACCGTAGCTTGTGATTCTGTAGTGATCCTTACATTAACGATAAGTGCTAACCAAACAGCAACAGTTGATGCGACTATTTGTGATGGCGATGAGTATGAGTTTGGAGGAGTAAATTATTCCGAAACAGGAACTTACTCCATTACAATTGATAATGAATTTGCGTGTGATAGTTTGATCGAATTGAATCTTTTAGTTTTACCAAATGAAGAAGTGTTCTTCGAAGAAGTGATTTGTGAAGGAGATGCTTATGAATTTGGAGGGATTAGCTATACAAGCCCGGGTGTTTACACACAAGAACTGACTACAGCTTTAGGTTGTGATAGTATTGTACATTTATCACTTGAGGTTAATCCGATTTATGAATCTGAAACTTATCTTTCTATATGTTTGGGAGAGTCGATTGAAATTGGAGGTGAAATAATTACTACACCTGGAACTTACGTTGAGTCAATTACCAGTGGATTTAACTGTGATAGTATTTTGATTTATCATCTATCCGTATCCACGCCAAGCTTAGGTTCACAAGCCATTGAGGTTTGTCTTGGAGATAGTATATATGCTGGAGGTGCTTATCAAACGATAGCAGGTGTTTATGTTGATACTTTAACGACAACTAATGGTTGTGATAGTATTCTGATCACAGAATTACAAACAGTACAGAGTATCATTACTTATGCAACTATAGAAACTTGTGCAGGAGATAGTGTATTGATAGGAGGAGTTTATATAAATGAATCTGGGGTGTATGCAGATACCAGTCAAAGTGTATCTGGTTGTGATAGTATTAACTTGACAGAACTCATTTTATTGGATGCGATTCTTACTGAGCAGGCGTTTGATGTTTGTTTGGGTGATGGTGTTTTAATCAATGGGGTTTATGAAACGGAGCCTGGAATTTACTTTGATACAATAGCTATGGCAACAGGATGTGATAGTATTAGTTTAACGACACTTTATATTGGTAATCCAATAGAGATAAATCAACAGTTGAGTATTTGTATAGGAGATAGTATTTGGATCGCTGGTACGTATCAATCGGAAGCAGGAATTTATTCAGATACGTTACAAAGTTCAATTGCTTGTGATAGTATCATTAATGTGAGTTTGGTATTGTTGCCAAATGTTGAAATCAATCAAACGATGACTGTTTGTTCTGGTGAAAGTGTTTTTGCAGAAGGTGCTGAACAAACTGAAGCTGGTGTTTATGTTGATGTCTACAATAGTAGTCTTGGTTGTGATAGTATTGTAACGACTACTTTAATTGTAAATCCACCAATTGAAAGTCAGATCCTTGCAACGCTTTGTGAAGGTGATGAAATGATCTTTGGAGGTCTTGTAATAAATCAAACTGGAAACTATTCTGACACACTAGTGAATAGTAATGGTTGTGATAGTATTGTAAATCTTGACTTACAAGTTGTACAAAGTTTGAGTGAAAATATTGCGCTGCAAATTTGTGCAGGAGATAGTATTCTAATCGGAGGTATTTACCAAAGTGTACCTGGAACTTATCAACATGCTTATGTAAGTAGTGGAGGTTGTGATAGTTTGGTGGCAACAACTTTGATCGTAATCGATAACTTCGAAACTATTCTGAATGAACAGATTTGTGATGGAGACAGTCTTTTGATAGATGGTGCTTATTATACAAATGCAGGCCAGTACAACTTTACTTATACAACTTCAGGAGGTTGTGATAGTATTGTAATCTTAAATCTTGAAGTATTTGATACGTACTCCACTCATTTCTTTGAAGCGATCTGTGAAGGTGAGGTATTTAATTTTGAAAATAATGTCTACAGTACTGAAGGTGTCTATACGATTGAGTACATGACACAAAATGGTTGTGATAGTATTCTAACGCTTCACTTGAACGTTAATCCAATATTAGAAACAATGGATCTGATTCAAATTTGTCAAGGAGATAGTGTACTTGTTGGAGGAGCTTATCAGCAAACTCCCGGAACGTATATCGACGTATTCCAAAATCAGTTTGGTTGCGATAGTATTCATACTACAGAGCTGTTGGTTCAGGCCGCCTATGTAGCTGAATTTGTTACGCAGATTTGTCAAGGAGATGCTGTTTTGATTAACGGAGTTTATGAAACAGAAGCTGGTGTTTATGTAAATAACTTAACTACCGTTTTTGGTTGTGATAGTGTTGAGGTTATTAATTTAACGGTAGTGGATGAGTTAATTACCTATTTGAATTTTGAACTGTGCGAAGGCGATGGTATTTATGCTGGAGGAGATTACCAAACAGATGCGGGTGTTTATTACGATACTTATACAAGTACTAATGGCTGTGATAGCACGGTTATTACTGAGTTGAGTTTGCAAACTGTATTTGTCTCATTAGGAGAGCTCGCAATTTGTTCTGGCGATTCAATATTATTAGGTGGTATTTATATCCAAGATGCTGGAGTTTATAGTGATACCTTGTTAACAGCTGCTGGTTGTGATAGTATTGTATTTGTAGAAGTTAATTTATTGCCAGTGGCACAATTTACTTTGTCAGAATCGATTTGTGAGGGAGATAGTCTAGTAGTTGGAGGTGAGGTTTATACAGAAGCAGGTATTTACACTGAAACACTCAGTACTTATAACGGTTGTGATAGTATTGTAACAATAGAGTTAGATGTTTATCCGAATGTAATGGATACAATTATGGCTACTATTTGTTTAGGAGAAGCATATGAATTTGCTGGAAGTCTGTATTCAGAAAGTGGATCTTATCTAGCTGATTTGCAAACACAGTATGGATGTGATAGTACAATTGTATTGGAACTGAATGTGTTAGGTACGTCATCAGACACAATGGAAGTTTCGATATGTGAAGGTGAGCTATTCGTGTTTGAAGGTCAGGTGTTAATGTCTGCGGGAACTTATCAGCACGTTTATACTGGGCAGAGTGGTTGTGATAGTTTATTGGTTGTTGAACTTAGTGTCGCAACTCCAGTTAGCTATGCCTTTGCAGATACGATTTGTAACGGAGGAGAATATGTATTCGCTGGTAATGTATTGACTGATGCCGGTATTTACACAGAAACATTTAATGGAGCAAATTCTTGCGATAGTATTGTCTCACTAGAGTTGGTTGTTTTGGATGTATTAGTGAACGATATGGAAGTTCATATTTGTGCAGGTGATAGTATCTGGATAGATGGTGGATACAAAACAGATCCGGGAATGTATACACAAACGTATGTTTCTGTAATGGGTTGTGATAGTATTGTTAATCAAGAGTTATTTTTGATGGAGCCTGTCAAAGTGGAGGAGCCACATGTTATATGCGAAGGAGATAGTATTTATTTGGCTGGAGCATATTATAGCGTTGATACAACTCTAGAAGTTAGTTATAATACTTATCAAGGATGTGATAGTATTGTGGTTTTAGATCTTAAAATATTACCAGTAGTTGAATTGTTGGTAGAAGATTTTGAAATTTGCCTTGGTGAATCGGTACAGCTAAATGTTTTTGGTGCAGATGAAGTAACTTGGTCGCCAGCAGATGGTTTAAGTTGTACGAATTGTCCAAACCCTGAAGCTTCGCCAACTAGTACGACTACCTATACGGTACAGGCTGAAAGTTGTCTAGGAGATGTAGTAGAAGCACAGGTTGTTGTCATTGTAAACTATCCACCAATGGTGGCAATAACAACAGAGTCAGACGAGAGTGTTGTATTGGGTGATTCAGTTTTGATGATCGCAACGGCTTCTGATCCAAACGCAACAATTAGCTGGACGAATTCAGATGGAGAGGCCTATTGTTCGGATTGTGAGTCGATAGTCGTTGAACCTTATTATGGAGTGACTTATATAGCTACAGCGATGACGCTAGAAGGTTGTGTTGATAAGGCGGAAATGAGCTTTAAAATCAATGATGATTGTGATGAGGGTATATTGGAAATACCTAACTTTATAACACCAAATGCCGATGGACATAATGATAAATTTGAAATAAGGTATAGTGATTTTTCAGAACTATCTATTCTACGAATATATAACCGTTGGGGTGAATTAGTTTTTGAAACGGATGATATTGTGACAGATTTCTGGGATGGAACGTTTAGAGGAAAAACATTAAATCCTGATGTTTATGTATATTATTTGAAAGGCTTTTGTTTAAATGGAGATCCATTTTTACGAAAAGGAAATATTACTATTATAAAGTAATTTTAGGAATCTTAATTTGTTAATTAATAGAGGAAGCTTAGCATGTCTAGAAGATAATGCTAAGCTTTTTTTTTGTTTTTTAATGAAAATAATGATAAGTAAATTGTCAAAAAAAATGAAGTCACAACTATTCGTTAATTCTTTAATTTTTATAGCTTTTAATAGGCATTTTGTGAAGAATAAACCGTCACGGATAATTGTTTTTTTGAAAAAAATCTAAAGTAAAAATTGCGGTAAAAATGTTAAAGTAACTTTGTGACGATCGTGCGGTGCAGTTTTTGCTAGTAGATAGATAACCCCCAGTCTTGTATTCCTCCCCCCCTCTATTATTTCCCCCCTTATTTACTTGTTGACTAACATAACCATTAATACTACAACTCATGAGGATCATACCTTTACTTTGTTTTTTCATTGTATCATGCTCTCTTTCTGCTCAAGATATTCACTTCGCACATATACATGCTTCTCCTACAATACTCAATCCAGCCATGACAGGCTTGATTAACAATGGGAATGTTCGCTTTATTGCCAATGCTAGGTCACAGTGGAATAGTTTAACTAATGGTTATAAAACTGTAGCTGGATCTGTTGATGGTAAGATTGCAAATTTAAGTGGAAATGATTTTCTGGGAGGAGGTTTGCAACTAACTGCAGATAAGGCAGGAGATTTAGGATTCTCAAAGATGTCAGCTGGTCTTGCTTTGTCTATGCTTAAATCGTTAGATGATAGAGGTAATCATTATATTGCTTTTGGACTTCGTGGTGCTTTGTACAATTATCGAATAGACTTCACTAAGATGGTTGGTTTTGACAATGAGCCAATTATAGACACAGGAGCACCTAGCTCTTTTTCTTTTTTAGATGTATCTGCAGGCCTTGCCTGGTATTATCATTTTGATAAGCACAGTACAGTTTATCTAGGAGGTGCTTTGTTCCATATTAACAACCCGAACACATCTTTTTTTAATCGGATAGATGTTGAAGCAAATGAAGAGAATTATTCCTATGATAAGCTATACAGAAAAGTTGTTTTCCATGGAGGAGCTAATGTACGTTTAGGTAGTTATATAACAGCATTGCCAAGCTTTATCTTCATGGATCAAGGCCCACATCGAGAAATAAATATGGGATCCTTTGTGAAGTTTCTCAAAAGTTCATCAATGAAAGAAACGAATTCTGCCTTTTATATTGGTGCTTGGTTTAGGTATTATGTAGATAAAGATGCTATAGGTTCTGACGCATTAATTGCTGCTGTTCGGATGGATATAGATAATACTTATTTTACATTTTCTTTTGATCTCAACTTGTCAACTTTGACTGTGGCCAGCTATGGTGCTGGAGGACCAGAATTATCTGTTGTTCACATCATGGATGCACCTAATCGTAAAAAGAAGAACTCTAAGGTTAGATGTCCAGCCTTTTAAGAGGCAGCTTAATTTCTTCCGAAAAAAAACTAGATTGGCATTGAACTAGCTGTTCTTGCCTTTACATGGCAACGAATATTTATCCATTCTAAGCTTTCATGGATCTATCTGATCCAGATTTGTATTATCTATGGTACAAATTTTGTCTTTAAATATCTCTCTTAGCCTCCTTAGATACCAATTGATCTCACACACGATTCCATTCCATTAATATAAGTTCTAATTAAAGTGACAGAAGTGGACATAAGTCTGCTTAATAGCATCACTTAACAAAGTTTTTCCATTCTTGGTATAAATTTTGAAAAATAATATATGTGCTTTAATAGGCCTCATAGAAAAAATACATAAAAAGATGCTAAGTGACTGTTTTTTAGTGACTTAGCATCTAGATAGGGCTTTTCGAAGCTATTTATAGACCACCATGACTGAGTACATAACCGATAAAACTGCGTACGTGCAGATTTTTCTAATTTTTTTTTAGAAAAGTTTTTGCAGTGCCAGAAACTCAAATAATTATTGAACAAAGAAGTACTCATGGGCAAGGAACAAATTCGCACTCTGCAGTCGATTATTAATACCATTTCATTGGTATTAATTTTTAGCTTTCTCTTTTCAAATAAAGTTTACGCACAATGTCTCCCAGGAGATATTGGTGGAACTGTATTTCTGGAATCACCCGCAGCTGATGCCTCTACCGCCAATATATACGGTGTAGAGAATATCAATGAAACGGGCATTTCCGGAGTTGCTGTCGTTGTGGTTGATCCAAACGGAGCAGTCCTTTATGATACGACCGATGCATCAGGGAATTGGAATATAACTCCAGCCGCTTTTCCGGTTAGAGTCGAATTCTCTTGGACGGATACTTGGCTAGAGCCATCTCCAAACGCATTGGTAACTGCTAATTCAGACATACAGTTCTTTGCTGCTAGCGACTGTGCGGCAAGCTTGGGACTCTACTATCCAGATGAATATTGTGATATCGCTCCTAACGTAGTGACTACTTGTTACGTAAGTGGTGATCCACTAGCTGCTGGTAGTACGGCGCCTGTTGATGCTGTTGTTTCATTTCAATACGATTGGCTTAATGATACTGTTGCTCCATACCATGATGCTGTTATGTCTGATGTAGGAGCTATTTGGGGCGTTGCTTATAGTAGAAGAATTCAAAACTCATTCTTTGCAGCAATAATGAAGCGACATGTTGGATTAGGGCCAGTTGGAATTGGTGGACTTTATCGGGTTGATTATTCAACTGGAACGGCGAATCCTTCTTCTTTCATTAGCCTATCATTACTTGGAGTAGATGTAGGAACTGAACCAGTAAGGACCTTGAGTGCAGATTACGATTCACCTAACACAGACCCACTCATGTTTGATGCACCAGGAAAATTAGGCCTTGGTGATATAGAAATTTCTGATGATGGTAATACGCTATTTGTCATTAACTTGAAATCAAAAAAAGTAGTAACAGTCGATCTTAGTTCCTTTAATGTAACTGGATCACTGCCAGGAACTGCACAGATAGATAGTTTACCGGCCTTGCCTAATCTAGTTTGTAATAATGGAGAGATGAGACCTTTTGCATTAAAATACCGCAGAGGAAAAATATACGTTGGAGCTGTTTGTTCTGGTGAAAATGGAGGTACTGCCACCGACCTAACTGCAATCGTTTATGAATATGATATGACAGCTGGAACTTGGAGCGAAGCAGTAAATGAATTTTCACTCGATTATACAAAAGGTGGTGCACAAGACATGATTTGCAACACTTGGTCTCCATGGATCGGAGTTTATGATACACCTTTTAGAACTTGCCAACCGACTCCAATGTTTTCTGACATTGAGTTTGATTCAGATAGCACAATGATTCTTGTTTTTGCAGATCGATATACTTTTCAAAAATTTACACTACAACGTGATTCTGCAAATACCGGTTTTGAAAGTGTCATTAATGGGGGCGATGTTTTGCGCGCATATTACAACGGAACAAACTATTCTATGGAATCAGGTGGACTGATTCCTAATGGAGATGGATGTGGTGCCAACGGTCAGGGAATCGGTGGTGGCGAATTTTTCTGTGGTGATTCCATCGGATCAGAACATAGCGAAATCGTTTTAGGCGCAGCCGCAGTTTTATCTGGAACCGGTGAAGTAATGTTGACAACCATAAATCCTGTAAACTATAACTCTGGAGGTGTTCGCCGATTCAGTACAACAACAGGTTCTTCTGATACTACAATGGGCTATGAGTTGTACGTTACACCTGGATCATCTTTTCCTGGAGGAAACGGCTATGCTGTAAAAGGTGGAGGTATTGGTGATCTCGAATTACTTTGTGAATCACCACCTATTGAGGTTTATAGTTTTATTTGGGAAGACACGAATAACGATGGAATTCAAGATCCAAATGAATCAGGTATTGCCAATGTTAACGTAAGCCTCTATGATATCAACGGAAATTTACAATGGATCGATAGTACTGACGCTAACGGTTTTTTCTCTTTCTCTGATACATTGACATCTTTTACTGATTACTTTTTGGTGATTGGAAATAATGGTGACTTCAACTTAATTGACAACACATTAAATGATAGCTTAGTATTGACTCTTCCTAACACAGGTATGGGGTCAAATTCAGATAAAAATGATTCTGATTTTACAATAGCAAGTGGAATACATCCAAGCATTAATGGTTATCCAACTTTTGCTTTTACAACAGGAAATGATGGTGCAAATTATCACGGTTTTGACATCGGATTCTTTCCGCCTTGTACGAACCCCGGCCTTGTTACCACAGAACCAACTATTTGCCTCGGATCATCAGTTGACATGACAACTTTTGTTACTGACACCGCTGGTACAACTGGAACAACGAGCTTCTATAACTCTTTGCTTGATGCAAATGCAGAAACGAATGCAGTTGCAGCTTTAGTTTCGCCCACGGATACCATGCAATATTATGTCAGAAAAAATGCAACCGATCCTGCTTGCTTTGATATTGATAGCCTTATTGTTAACGTAAACCCCTTACCAAATTTACTTACAAACGATCTAACGATATGTATTGGTGATACCGTTAATATTAATCTAGGTGTACTGGAAACGACTTCTATTCCAGTCAACTTAACTTACTACGCTACTTACACAGATGCCCTTGCTGAAACGAACGCACTGGTATCGAGTTCTGTATATCCAACGGATACCACAGAATATTATATTAGAGCCAATGCAGTGGCTTCTCCAAATTGTAGTGATATCGATAGTTTGATTATAAATGTTGATCCGCTACCTAATCTACTGACTTCTGATATTACTATTTGCTCAGGCGGGAATGCAGATCTTTCAACCAATGTTTCAGAAACAGCTGGACTGCCGGTTAACTTTACTTACTATGCAACTTACGCAGATGCTCTTGGGGAAACGAATGCAATTGCGTCGATTGTTTCACCAACAGATACTACTCAGTATTTTGTAAAAGCAATTCCAACTTCAGTATCAACTTGTAGTTCAATTGATAGCCTGACGGTAAACGTAGACATCTGTACGAGTTACGATTTGGCACTTTTAATGGATCTGGCCGTAGGTCAATCTAATAGTGTGGACCCTGGTGATACCCTTGTCTACACCATGTGGGTTTACAACCAAGGAACTATGCCTGCTTATGATATTGTGCTGACAACTTATGTTTCAACAAACATGACCTTTGACAATACCATCTCAACTAATTCAGATTGGATATTGGTTGCAGGTAATCCAACCGACACACTTAGTGGTCCATTGGCGGCAGGCGACTCCATTTCTATCGATTTGGCCATGGTTATTAATGACTTTTATAATGGAGCTAGTGTTACCAGCTTTGCTGAAATAAGTTCTTCTGATGATGATACAGATGATTCTAATACACCTCCAACCGATGAAGATTCTGTTACTGACTTAATAGGATTAAACGATCCATATATTGATAATGAAATTAATGATAATCCCGACAATGCTGGAGATGACGATGATCATGACGGTAGTGTTATTTTTATAAATTCAGTATTTGACCTCGCATTTGCAATGGATGCTGGAACAAATCTTGTTGATCCTTGTGATACGCTTACTTACACTTCTTGGGTGTACAACCAAGGAAATACACCTGCCTATAATGTAGAGGTAACTAATTATCTGGCTACAGGAATGAACTTTGATGGCACCATTGCAGGAAACGGAACATGGGCTTTAGTAGC
>CAKZUK010000175.1 GCA_937921775.1 uncultured Saprospiraceae bacterium | reverse complement strand
GACCCTTTAAATATGACCGCAAATTATATCAAATAAACATTAAATGATTTAATTACGTTCAAATTATGTCAATTATTCATTATTTTACTTATTTTTATGTCAATATTTCATATTAAACAATAGTAAGTCATGGATAAAAATCAACTTGATCCTATAGATAGCTTGATACTTAAAGAGTTGACAGCAGATGCCCGAATGCCTTTCACTCAATTGTCTAAAAAACTCAAAGTTTCCAACACTTTAGTCCACCAAAGGATAAAGAAAATGAAGGATGCAGGCATTATTGTCAATGCAACAATACACCTCGATCCATGGAAGCTTGGATACAAGACATCTGCTTACACCCAAATCATGCTGACTGATGCCAAGCTACATCGAGAAGTAGAAGAAAAATTAAGTAAAATTCCAGAAGTGGTAGAGTGTGTAAATATCTCAGGTCGATATGCACTCTTGATTAAAATATTTGCTTTCAATAACCGCCACCTAAGAGATATTATTTATGAAAAGATTCACCCAATAGATGGTGTAGAAGGTACCAACTCGACGATCTCTTTCGAGTCGGCATTTGTTCGAAATGTGCCGCTAGGTTAAGATACTATCAACAATGACAATGACGCTATATTTTGGACTTCTCGAAAGCCAAACTATAGCGTCATTGAAATTACCACTGCAACTTTTAACTACAACTTCCTAGCGAATTACCACCTTGCGAACCAAACTACCAGTCTCCCCACGCATTCGCAAAATATAAGTCCCTTTAGCGATATCTCGAATATCTATGTCTAAACGAACTTCCCTTCCGGATACAGGCTGTGCAAAAATCAACTGCCCTACTACACTATAAATTTCTACCTCCAATTCTTCTTGCTCACCAAATTCTGCCATTAATTGGAAGTAACCATCTGAAGGATTTGGATACAAATTAAAGAATGTCAAAGACTGAATATCATCAACTGCAGTCGTGCCAATCGTCGTCGTCTGCATAGCAGTACAAGCATTCGCATCTGTTACAATTACTGAGTAAGTACCCGTTCCCAATTCATCAATCAATACCGTCTGCGCTCCGGTACTCCAGTTATAAGTATAGGGCGAAGTTCCTCCTATTGGAAAAGCAGCAGCGCTTCCATTCGAACCACTATTTGCTGGCGTCGTTTCAATATCTACTGAAAGTATTCCTGGCGAAGGCAAGTCAATTGTCGTTATAAAATTACATCCCAAGGCATCTACAATCAGAACAGAGTAGTCACCAGCTCCAACTCCAATCAAGTCCTGCGTTGTTGCTCCATTTGACCATAAGTAACTATACGGTGGTGTTCCCGTCAACATAAGCAAATCAATACCTCCATCCGTTTCTCCAAAGCAGGAAACAGCATCTATATCGAAATCAATTATGATACCTCCTGAGTTCACCTGCACCTGCACCTGATCCACTGTTGTACATCCCATTGCATCGGTGACGGTCACGCTGTAAAGTCCAGCAGTTAAACCACCAATAAAACTTTCTGTAGCTCCAGTATTCCATTGGTAAGTAAATGGCGAAGTTCCTCCTGTTGCAATAACTTGAGCTGAAGCATTTCCACCACAAGCTCCGTCATTTCCTTGCATCGTTGTTATTATTTCAAAAGGTTGACTTACGGTAGTCGCTCCTGTTAGTTCACAACCATTTACATCTGTAATTGTCACATTATAAAAGCCTGGATTCAATCCATTTATAGTTGAAGTCGTTGCACCATTATCCCAAATATAGGTGTACGGTCCAACTCCCCCACTCGCTTCTGCTGTTGCTGTACCATCATTTGTTCCGAAGCAAGTTGTTTCTTGTGAACTAACACTCAAATCTATTCCGGCACAATCAATATTTCCAACAGCCACTATCGTAATCATAGATACTGTACATCCATTTGCATCTGTCGCAGTTACAGAATAAACACCTGGCGCTAATCCATCAATCATTGCAGTCGTTTCGCCATTATCCCACACATAAGTGTAACCTGGAGTTCCTCCCGATGCAGACGCAGAGGCTGTACCATCATTAGATCCAGCGGTGCTTTCATCCGTTGAAGTCGCATCAACAATTAATGCTGGAGCTTGTGCAATTGCAAATGATTCTACCAATTGACAACCATTCACATCAGAAATAGTTACGGAGTAAGGACCTGCTGGTAAATCAGTTACGACCTCAGTTGTCGCTCCATTGCTCCACAAATATCCATAGGGTTCTGTTCCCCCATTTACTATTGCTGTGGCAAAACCATCTTCCGATTCAAAACAACTTACGTTTTCAGTTCCAACTGACAAGACGATTGATGAACAATCTACATTTCCTGTTCCTACAAAAGTTCCAGATTCTGTAATACATCCATTGGCATCTGTTACAATAACAGAATATGCACCTGACATCAATCCAGTAATCGTTTCAGTCGTTCCACCATTACTCCAGTTAAAGGAATATGGAGGTGTTCCACCCACTGGATTTGCGGATGCCGTTCCATCACTAGCACCTGCCGTAGATTCTGGACTTGAAGATGCTGCTGATAATAAAGCCATTGGCTGAGAAACTATTCCCTCTAGAATCACTTCACAATCATTTGCATCGCTAATGCTTACTTGATACGGTCCAGCCAAAAGGCTAGTGATCGACTGTCCCATTTCGCCATTACTCCAAACATAATTATAGCTTGGACTTCCACCTTGCGGGAATGCTGTGATCACACCAGTTGCATTGCCAAAGCAATCAACACTTGTCACTTCTAATGACGCAGAGAATGATGAACAATCACCTATCATCGTGCCTATATCTACAGTTATTTCTTCAGTACATCCATTCGCATCCGTTACTGTAACTGAACAAATCCCCGCAGGCAATCCTGTCGTTTCCGAAGAGCTTGATCCGTTACACCATGCAAAGGCGTAAGGTGGTGTTCCTCCTATTGGGAAACACGCTGCTGTACCGTCACTTGCACCTGCTGCAGTTTCATCTGTTGATGTTACACTAACTTCAAGAGGAGCTGCTTCAGTGATAATAAATGATTCCTGAAAGACACAACCATCGGCATCTGTTATCGTACAAGAATAGCTTCCAGCTAATAAACCAAATATATCTGAAGTCGTTTCTCCTGTGCTCCACAAGAATGTATAAGGCTCTGTTCCTCCTGTTGCAAATGCAGAGGCAAATCCGTCAGATCCTTCAAAACATGAAATATTATTCGTAACGATTGTTCCTATAAAGTCAGTACAATCAATGGGAGTTGAATCAATGACAAAACTTACGATAGCAGCGCATCCATTCGCATCTGTTACAGTTACAGAATAAACACCCGAAACTAATCCAACTATCAGTTGGGTGGTCTCTCCATTTTCCCACAGATAAGTGTAGCCGGGAGTTCCGCCTAATGGGAAACATTCGGCCGTTCCATCGCTTGCACCTGGTGCAGATTCTGGACTTGTATTTACCGAAACGCTTAGTTCTTCTGGTTGAGCCAAATCAAATGCCTGTTGTAATTGACAACCATTGGCATCTGTTACTAGACAAGAATATGGGCCAGCAGGCAAACCAATTATCGTTCCTGTCATTTCACCATTACTCCATAAGAAAGTATAAGGCATGGTACCCCCTGATGGTGTTGCGGTAGCTGTCCCTGTTCCTTCACCAAAACATAGTGGCTCGGTAAATGAAACCGCCATTCCAAAACTACTACAGTCTACACTGCCTGTTCCTATCAGAACTTCTTCTACTAAAGTACAACCATTGGCATCTGTTACTATCAGTGTACAAACACCTCCCGGCAATCCTATTGCGGTAGCACTAGTCTCTCCGTTACACCAATCATAAGTATAAGCTGGAGTTCCTCCAGATGGTGTACATGTTGCCGAACCATCACTGGCCCCCGGCATCGTTTCATTTACAACAGTAAGCATGGCAAGGAATACTGGCGGTTCTGTAATTTGAGTACAAGCACTCTCTGTACACCCTGATTGAGCATCAGTGACAGTTACGCAATATACATCAGCTGGAATACCAGATATCGTAGCAGTAGTTTCTCCTGAAGACCAAATATAATTATACCCGCCTCCGGATGTACCTCCACTCGGAATACAAGTAATGATTCCATCATTAGCTCCATTACAAAAAGCATTTACTACATCAAATTCAATTTCTATTGGCAAAGGTGAGCCTACCATCTCAACCATTTCCAATTGACATCCATTCCCATCTATTACAATAACTGAAACGGTACCTTCTTCCAAGCCTGTAACAACACTTGTCATTTCACCAGTCGACCATAGATAACTATATGGCTCAATTCCGCCAGTAGCAACAACAGAGGCAACACCATCTGAATCGCCACTACACGAAACATCAGATGTAGAAATTGATAGATCAAAATTGCTACAATCAATATCACTTATTGTGATGGTAGCGGTAGTTGTACAAGTATTTTGATCCGTAACAACAACTGTATAAGTTCCTGCCGCCAGACCAATTATAGTCTGAGTAACTTCACCTGTAGGGCTCCACAAATAGGTGTAGCCCGGAAAACCTCCACTTGGATTGGCAGTGATCGTTGCATCATTCGCCCCCGGACCTGATGGTGGTGTTGAAGTGAGACTTACCGTCAAAGCCGATGGTTCTATAATATTTGTAGCAATGACCACAGAACAGCCCGTGTCGTCTGTAACAGTTACTTGATAATCACCTGCGCACAAATTGCTTAGATCTTCTATCCCATCATAGATATCAATATTCCAATCATAATCATAAGGCATGGTTCCACCAACAACGGTTAAATCAATCAACCCATCGCATGAGCCAAAACAAGTCGCTGCTGCTGATGTAAATGTTGAATTAAAATTGCCACAATCAAAAGGATTGATAACAAGCATTTCTTCATTGGTACATCCATTACTATCTGTTACTGTGACGGTATAAGTGCCTGGTGCTAGGTTCGAAATAGTTGAGGTCGTTTCACCATTGCTCCAGAGGTAAGTATAGCTTGGTGTTCCACCTGAAGGAGTAGATGTTGCAGTTCCATCGTTGACACCTGCTCCACTTACTGGAGTCATAGATGTTGCAACTAATAGAGCAGCTGGTTCCGTTAAGCTTATCGTTTGAGTACCAGTACAACCATTCGTATCCGTAATTGTAACAGTATATTGACCTGCACATAAATTATTTACATCCTCTGTTGTTGCACCATTAGTCCACATGAATGTATAGCCTGGCGTTCCTCCCATCACAGTCAAATCAATCGTTCCATTGCAATCACCATTACATAATGGAAAATTATTATTCGTTGTCCACTCTAAAACTAGTGGTTCATTAATCACAATAGTCTCTGTATCTGTACAACCATTGGCATCCGTCACGGTTACATTATAAATGCCCGCAAATAAATCCGTTGGGTCTTCCATTCCGTCAAGGGAATTAAGATCCCAATCGTAAACGTATGGTTCTACTCCTCCAGTTGTTGACAAATCTATAGCTCCATCATTAGCTCCTGCACAGAGGGCATCAAAGGCGTTGACAACGGTTGCATCAAAGGTGGTACAATCTGCTACGAAAGCATTCACTATTCCACTAAAGATAGCAGTACAACCATTGGCATCTGTTACCGTGACTGCATAGATACCTGGTGCAAGTCCAGTAATCGTTTGAGTCACCCCTGCGCTTGACCAAAGATAAGTGTAAGGCATAAACCCACCCGTAGGATTGGCCATAGCCGTTCCGTCATTTGCGTTCATGCCCGTTTCATCAGTAGTGCTAACTGTTGTACTAAAGCCAGTACAATCAATCGCATCAATGACAACCGTTTCTACTAATGAGCAAAACGGAAAAGTTCCATCGGTAACGGTTACAGTGTAGGTTCCTGGTGGAAGCCCTGTTATTGTTTGAGTACTACCAGCGTTACTCCAAGCATAAGAATATGGAGTAGAGCCACCCGCTGGATTTGCGGTTGCTGTTCCATCATTAGCGCCTGGTGCGCTTAGAGGAGTTGAGCTTATAGCAAGTTGCATGCTTGCCAAATCAGGTACTCCCAAGCTGTTTACGAAAGTACAACCATTGCCATCCGTAATTGTAACGGAATAAGGACCTGGGCAAAGATTCATTATTGTATCGGTAGTTTCACCATTACTCCACAGATAAGTGTAGGGCAATATTCCTCCAGTCGCAACTTGATTAATGATTCCGTCACATATATTAGGACAATAGACAGGTTGTACATCTAGTATATTTCCAAGCGGAGCTGGTTCAGTAATTTCAATGATAGCTTCTGTCGTGCATCCTGGTGTATCTGTAAGAGTAACAGAATAAGTACCTGCGCACAAATCCACTACTGTTGGTGTCGTTGCATTATTTGCGTTGGCATCCCATTGATAAGTATAGTTACCAGATCCTCCTGCCCCTGTTACGGAAGCTATCCCATCACAAGCACCAAAACAAGATGTATTGATACTGGAAGCCGAGTTCGTTATTCCGCAGCCCGTTCCGATATTAATATTATCAATAAACAATCGGTTCCCCCATTCAGAGAAATTCACGAAAGTGATGGATAAATTATCAACACCATCATAAGCAGATAAATCAACAGTTTCTGTTCTCCATTGGGTAGCGGTAGGCGTAAAAGCAAAAGCAACTGGCGGTGCTGTTGAAAGTTCTTCCCCGCCTTTTACATAAAGCTGTGTAATATAATTTTGTCCACAATTAGTTGAGACCAATACGATGAGTGTATCCGTAAAAGCTTGTGCACCATCACTGTAATAAGTGTAGGCTACATCAAACGTTAATGAAGCATCTGTCACGTTAGAGAAATCATAGATTGGTGTAACCAATGCATCAATAGTTCCTCCAGGATTAGAAGCGCCACTTCCTTCAAAGTTATCAAACATTGCACAGGCTGTTCCATTACCATAAGCAGATACCAGCGTGGTACGTTGCCATTCAAAAGGATCACCTGTTATATTGAAAGTAAAAACGCCATTTGTGGTTGGATTCCAAGCAGGATCTTCCATGTTCTCAAATAATGGAAGACTCAAAGGGTTGATAGAGGCAGAGTTTGTAGCCATCGTATCGTTAGCTGTTTGTCCATCAGCACCTCCATTTGGCAATTGTGTATAGGTAGTAAATGTATAATTTCCTCCAGGAGGTGTATAAGCTGTGAGTGCGACTGTTTCAGATTCACCAGTCAGTAGGTTACCCGTCCAGCTAAAGTCAACTGGGGTTCCTCCATTTATTTGATAGGAGATGGTCGCAGTTGTCAAATTATTTTGACCGAAGTTTTGGATGATAACTTCTGGGATAATTTGCCCTGCATCACAAATCAGAGAACCGGGTGCATTGATTCCATTAATTCCACAATCATCTCCAAAGAAAGTACAAACGGCAGTAGCATTACTAGCTAAGGCTAGTCTAGATCCAAACATTCCCGAGTTACCGTTCAATACGGCACGCATCACTGTAATTTGATCATTACTAAATGAGGTTGAACAAAAATCGTCGTTGACATAATCCATATAGTTGACGTACATGTGTTCGTTGCCACAACTACTTGGTCCTGTCGGAAAATTGTTGGTGCTACAATTTAGTCCCGGCTGGTAAGCAGAGGTTCCATCATCAATATTTGGTGTATCAGCCAAACCATCATCATCGGTACAACTTTGTCCACTAAAAGTATGGAATAGGCCTAGATAGTGTCCCGTTTCGTGTGTCAGTGTTCCATCACCAGATTGACCGTAGCCAGGTCCTCCAAACCAACGCCAGTCAACCACTGAGCCATCGATGGCCGTGCCTATTGTTCCGTTAAAAGGTAAATAAGCATAGCCAGTAGTTCCACCGCCAGCAGTTGTTCCGGGAATACCTAAAGTCCAGATATTATAGTATAAATTGGAGTTCCACCAAGTGGCTGGTTTGATAACATTTTCGATATTATTTTCACTAATAATGTCCATGTTATGTCGAGTGATTCCATTTGAAGCATTTCCATTAGGATCAATCACAGCGAGGCAGAAGTTAAGTTCTGGATTTCCTATAGCTCCTTGCCATTGAGCAGGAGTCTGGGCGAAGTTGACGTTGGTCGCAGAGAATGCTTCGTTGAGTACAGCAATCTGAGCTTCAATTTGCCCAACCGATAAGTTAGGTCCAACTCCTTCGGCTTCGCCTTGATGGATGACGTGAACCACCACGGGGATATCGATAATTGGAGGCAGAACAAAACCATTATTGCTTTGTAGGTTTGCCACCATTTCCGCTAAATTTTCTTTAGTATTTTTGACCCATTCTGCAAATTCTGGGTCCTCCATTTGTTTCTCCTTGATATGATCGAATCCACATTTGTGATGGAATTCATGATTATTGATATCAGGAACCGCAAAGGGGCTGTTTGGAGTTTGTGCAAAAAAGCTTTGATTGCTTGTGCAAAAACTTAGAATAAAGAGTAGTACCAATGAAGGAATTCTAGTGATTGTCATGAATATGAGATTTCAATTATAAAGAACCTTGTGTTATTAGAACGAATTAGAGTATTTGATTTTAAGGATCGGGAAATAAGCATTGTAGGTAGCTAAGCATTTCTTTTGCGTACCGTCTTGATTATCAAATCCTTTAAAAGCTGGTCTTGTAGGTTATGGACTAACTGGTTATCGTCAAAAACTTCAAGCTGCCGATTTTATTAGAAATGCCATATAATCGATGGCTATTTCAGCAGATTAAGAAAGATCAAATAAACTTTGGATGAGAGGAAAACGAATAGAAATATGTCTATTCGTTCAACATGTACAAAATACACGTACAAATCTAGGTAATAGGAATCAGATATTATGCCAAGCCTTAGTCTTTTTTCTGGTTTTCCTGAATATACTCCGCCCAGTCGCTGATGGCATTTTTGCCACTATTGCTAAAAGCTTTGATATCTTTTTCAGAAATACCGAATGATTTGCTAAGGTTTTGGAAAAATGCTTGTTCCGAGGAATCAGACTTTAGGTTTTGGCTAATGTTGTCAGAATTGACAGAATTCGGGGATTTACGGGCAGTTTCGCTGAGGATCGAACGAACCTTGCTATAAGTTTTTTGGGAAGTACGAAGTACACGAAGCCAATCTGCGGTGCTTTTAACTTTATCGGACAAAGATTCCTTTTTCTTTACTTTGTCGTAAAATTTCGCTTCATCCCTTGATATTTTTTTTGTGGCTTTTGTAGTTTTTTTTGCAGATTTCTTGGATCTCTGAGAAGTATCTGAAAAATGGTCCGCTAATTCATTCAACATTGTCTCTACACTTTCATCCTTTGACTCTCCTTTGTATGGAGATGGCTTTCCTTGGATTTCGCGCGGTTTTTCATGCACAACTATATTTTCAGAGCGGGTTACCACCCCTCCATTTTTATATCCCAAATAAGCGATAATGCCCAATCCAATGATCAGGGCACCAATCTCAATAGGTCCTAAAAGTTTACGTTTAGCTTCTTCCATTAAAAATCCATTTTTAGTCGTAGATTAATACGTCTTGATGTAAGATAGTTCGGAATGGCAAATTGGGTGTTATAAATCGTTTTGATCCAAGTATTTGAGGCTACGTTTTGTACTTGCAATAGGTTGAATACTTCTAAGCTCAACCAGGTACTTCGACTAAACCGCAGTGGATGATTCGGCTTTTTGTTACGCCAACCTTCATCCCAAAGATTTACCGAAAAACCAATATCAACTCGATGATAAGATGAATAGCGATAAGTATTTCTAAACGTTTCATTTCGATCCAAAAGGCCATATGGCAAACCTGTTCCAAATGAAAAATTTAAATGCATTTTAAAGTTCTGGTTCATGGGTAAGTAATCCTGAAAAAACATGTTTAACGTCATGAAGCGATCGGTTGGACGTGGTACGTCGTTTACTTCAGTCGAATCAGCTTGACCAATCTCTCTTTTTAAATGTTGTACTCCATTAAGGCTTTCGCGTGCACGTAGGAATGATAGATTGATCCACGATTCTGCTCCCGGCACAAACTCTCCATTAAGTCGCATATCAATACCCGTGATATAACCTTTCGCATCATTAGCTCCAGAATAGCGAATCCGGACATTATCAACATCGTAGGAGATCAAATCCCATAGTTGTTTGTAGTATATTTCTGTGATTAATCTGAATGGCTTAGGACTGTAACGTCCCATCTTAAAGTCATAGGTCAGACCTCCAACAAGATGAAATGATTTTTGCGAACGTACATCCGTGTTTACGTTACCGTTCACATCACGCAATTCCCGATAAAAGGGTGATTGAAAATATAATCCAGAAGCCAAACGATAAGAAATATTACGTTTTCTATTCAATGGCTTGTATAGCAACTGAGCACGTGGTGATACAAATAATTCATTATTCAGATCCCAGAATTGTGTACGTACTCCTGCTATGACTTTCAGCTCATGAATACTGTCTTTAGTATGTGTAAATGTCTCCTGAACATAAGCAGAAAAGCGATTGGAATTTAAATTATTTCTAGTTTTTAAAACGGTCTTCAAATTTAAAGCTGTAGTATCATAATTCAAGGAATAACCTGCTGAGTCTAAGCGTTCCCACTCATTTATTTCATCTTCTATCCGCTCATTTTGATAGCGCAATCCCCACTGAAAAAAGTGGCTACCACTCACGCCCGGCTTCGGGTCTTTAAATGGTATTTCAAGGCCTCCTTTGTGCGCAGCATTGGTCACTGTTGAATACAGATAATTTCGAGTATACTGATGTTGTGTACCAGTTCCCAGTACAGCGACTACATCTCCAAAATTATCTGAGCCTAAGTCGGATTCTACTTGTCCTAAACTGTAGCGACCAATGATATCAAAACGTTCTGTTTCATTACTCCCATAAGTCGAAGCCAGAAATTTCAAGTAGAAAGGATTCGATTCCCTATCAGGAATATAAGTCAATGCCACCCCTCCCATTGAAGTGATAAACTCATCTATTTCTTGTCCTTCAAAGACGGAGGTCAGCTGCAAAGCAAAGTCAATCAAGCCAAGCGCTGTATTTCTAGATTGAGGTATAAAGGAATACTTCGCACTATTGTAATTTCCGATAAATCCAACCTGCCAGTCGCGAGTGATATCATAAGTCAGGTAAGTTTGGACATCTACAAAATTTGGTGCGTACTCCCCTGTTACATCCAGTGAACCAAGTAGATATTGCGTTGTTTTATAGCGCGCTCCCATCAGATAACGGAATCGTCTATAACCTTTTCGATCTGCCTTTACACTTCCTTCCACGTGAGCTGAAGCTCCCAAAAAGCTCATACCTACTGAAGCGCGAAGTGAATCAGGCCGTTTGTATTTTATATCCAAAACAGAAGACAACTTATCGCCATACTGTGCTTGAAAACCTCCAGATGAGAAGGACAAATCTCGGATCAGATCGATATTAGGAAAAGTCAAGCCTTCTTGTTGACCAGAACGTATGAGCTGGGGTCTGTAAATTTCGAAGTCATTGACATAAACTAAATTCTCATCATAGTTACCTCCACGCACATTATATTGTGAGCTTAACTCTCCTCCCGTTCCACTATTGGTACCCAGTGCGATGTGAGGTAGTACCGATTCGAAGTTACCTGTTGTCACAGGGAGTAATTTCAAAGCAGTTACCTCTTCTTTTATCATACCCTGTTCTTCGATACGACTTTCAACAATTTCTATTTCAGTACCAGAGTTCAGAGCAGGTAATGCTACGTCGATTCGCTTTTTGGCACCAGCCGTCAAAGCATCAACTCGAACGACAGCCTCTTCAAATCCGATTCTTGAAAAAACAAGATTGATGGCTTCTCCTGCAGGGATAGAAATAGAATACTTACCATTCACATCCGCTTCTACTCCGGTGGTAGTATTTTGAATAACGACATTGGCAAATTCAATTCCCTCTCCGCCAGCAGCATCGGAAACTCGACCAATAATAGTGGCCATTTCTGATTGTGCCTGCAAGTTGAAGCTGAAAGATAATAGTAGAATTAGGTAGATTAGTCTCATTTAATCGGGTTGCTGTGAGTTTTGTTACTTATTGTGTGTGTTGTTGGGGAAAACGGGACAGGCTGATCGTCAATTGATTTTGGCATTCGGAGCAAGGTTTAAATGTAAAACTATTGCCAATAGCAATGCTGCCAAATATCAAGATAATTGAATTAGCGGTCACCCTCTCCCGTCTTCAGTCTTTTTTTCAAGTACTAAGCTTGAAAAACATCCTTTCCAATAGCTTTCATACGGGAAATAGTGTCTAAAGGATTCTCTGATTTGAAAACACTGCTACCAGCGACCAAAACATCGGCTCCCGCTTTGAGTAGTGATTCTGCATTTTGCAAACCTACTCCCCCATCAATTTCTATCAAGGCATTGCTATTTCTAACGGTAATCATCTCTTTCAATTGTGCGACTTTCTTCAGAGTTTGATAAATAAACTTCTGGCCGCCATAACCGGGGTTAACCGACATAAGGACCACCATATCTGTCTCCTCTATTACATTTTCCAAAACGCTGATGGGCGTATGTGGATTGAGTGCTACACCAGCTTTTGCTCCTGTGTCTTTGATTTGTTGTATGGTCCGGTGCAAATGAGGACATGCTTCGTAATGCACTGAAATCACATCTGCTCCTGCTTCTCTGAATTGCTCGATATATTTTTCTGGTTCCACCATCATAAGGTGAACATCCAGTGGCTTAGTCGCCATCTTCTTCATGGCAGCAACGATAAACATTCCGAAACTGATATTTGGCACAAAACGGCCGTCCATCACATCTACGTGATACCAGTCTGCTTCACTTTTGTTGACCATATCAAAGTCTTTTTGAAGGCAGGTATAATCTGCTGCTAATACTGATGGAGCTATAAGATGTTTCATATTGAAATTTTGTACTTTTTATAATCGAAGTTATTTAAAAACTTCATGGTGAATTTGAATTATTATAGTTGTACTATTTAGTAAGTGCTTGACTTAGGGAATGTTTTATCTAAAGATGATCAAACATGTACAATTTGCTCTGCTTCCAAAATCGGCATGCGCATATACTTCAGTAATAACTGAACAACAGCCAGTACATCCTTTTCGCAATAACGAGCGATTCGATCTAGATCTCTTTCTTCCCAATAAACACGCCCTACATCACTCCCGTCAATATCATCTTTAGGTGAAGGTAAACCAAAGACTGCCATCAATAATTTAAGAGCAGTGTAATTTTTGTAATCGCCGAATTTCCAAAGCTCTAAGGTGTCTAGCATATATTTAGTTTCCCAAGGCTTCTTACCAGCTATATTTAAAAGAGTAGGAAGTGGAAGTTGATTAATCAGCAACCTGCGACACATATAAGGTACATCAAACTCACGAACATTATGTCCACAGAGATAATGCTTATTTGGGTTTTTATAATATTGATTGAGCAATTCTGAAAATTCCTTGAGGAGTGTAGCTTCGTCATCATCTGCGTAAGACTTTAGTCGAACAATCAGTTGATTTGTTTTAGGATCTCGAACCACGATTCCTACTGAGATACACACGATTTTTCCAAATTCAGCAAAAATGCCAGCTCTCTCGGGATATAAAGTCTTGGACTCCCCTTCTTCAAGTTCTTCATCGTACTTTCGAAGTATCTGTTTACTTTTTATATCCCAAAGCTTCTGAAATTCTTCGCTTTGTGAATCATAGTCTTTTTGATTAGAAACCGTCTCAATGTCGAGAAAAAGAACGTTGGTAATGTCGATGTTTTCCAGCATAGTATTAGAGATTTGGTGAAGGTCTGGCGAATATAGGAAAATTTGCAAAAATATAAGCTTGATGCAAGACCGTTTCAACATTAAAATGAAAAGTAAAATGAAAATAAAAAACAGGCTATCATACACATATACTGTAAGTTATGCAACAAGCCTTTTAATACTTCGACTTCATTTAAGAAGGCGTTTTGATTTACATTTTAATTTTTATTCCACTTAGGCTTATATTTCACAAAAGAATAGCCCTTCATAGCATATGATATGATAAAATATATGCTAACTTTGTAATGTAAAAGGGACTGTCTAAATTTAGTAATCCCTCTGTAAATCAGCTCTTACTGTTTTAATTTTACATCTAATAAATACTATAATCACCCCCGATTAAGTTATTAGTTGGTAAATCAAAGCTGATTATTACCCTAGTAAATTGTAACTCATCTATTGAACAAGCCACCTAATGGACTAGTCAATAAATGAGACATTATTAACAAAAAAACCTTTAATTATGAGTTTCTCTAGAGATTCAAAACAAAAATTGACTGTGGTTGCGGCCACCGTTATCGTTGCCCTTTTGGGGATCAATGCTTTCTTACTTTATAATAAGATGTCACAGGCCAAAGTCATTGACAAACAAGCCATGGAAATCACGGAGGCAGAAAAGCTTAGCGCTGAGTTGGACAAAAAGTACTACGAAACCGTAAATGAGTTGGAAGAAATGCGCGGTAATAATGAAGAACTCAACCAAATGATTGACAAGCAAACGGTGGAGTTGACAGAGCAAAAAAATAAAATTGGCAGACTGATTCGATCTGGTAAAACGTCAAAAGCGGATTTGGCGGAAGCCCGTTCTCAAATGGAGCAATTTAAACTCCAACTCGATAGCTACCTAGCTGAAAATAATACCTTGAAAGAGGAAAAAGCGATGTTGACACAGCAAACCGTTCAACTCACTGAAGCCAAGCAAAGTCTGGAAGGCCAAATTTCGCAAGAGCGCACCATGAATAATGAATTGGTGACGGCTAAAGCTGCTTTGGTTAGCGAAAAAGAAATGCTTGAGTCTCAAAACCAAAACCTTTCAACTAAAGTCACTAGAGCCTCCGTTGTTAACGTTGGTACTGTGCAGGTAAAAGGTGAAAAAATTCGAAAATCAGGCAAAGTAATCACTGCAAAAAAAGCTAAAAATGTGGATCGTTTAAAGGTTTGCTTCAATGCAGAGCCAAACGAAGTAACCGAGCAAGGAATCGAAAAATTCTATATCCGTATGATCAATCCGGTAGGAGAAACGATGGCTATCGAAAACATGGGCTCCGGTGTCATGACTTCAGCTGACGGCCAAAACGAAATTCGTTACACTCAGGTTAAAGAAATCGACTATGACCGTAGCGCGATGATGGCTTGCTTTTACTGGGAGCCTGGGACTGAATTTCAAAAAGGTAACTACGAAGTGGAAGTATATAATAAAGGCTATATGGCTGGGAAGTCTACTTTCAAATTGAAATAGTGGAGACTTGAAAGTAGGAAAATGGAAGTGGCAAGTTTCCCACTAAGGCAAATAACGCGTCCGATTAAGACTACTTTCTACTCAAATAAATTACGGAGATCTTTCTGTATTTTATAAAAGCCGCTTAACTTTGGTTAGTCAAATACCAGTGTTAAGCGGTTTTTTAATTAGTGAATACTCCTAGTCTACTTAGACTCTATTTTCTACAACCATTCTAGTCGATTTGATGTTTATCAAAAAGTACTACAACACAAACGATTAACTGATGAGTGAAATAACAATGGAAGAGAAGCAAGAAAAAGAAACACAAGAAGAAATCATCAATCCAATTGATCCGGATAAAGTGGCAGAAAACCCACATCTGCTCCCTTATGCCCATACCGTTGGTGGTTCTGTAATCAGACCCATTGACAAAGGGCGAGTAAAAGGCCTTGCAGTAGAAGCGATGTACGACCAAACAGAAATGCAATTGGATCAAATCCGTGAGCAAATCAACCTTTTAGCTGTACAGGCAAAAAAGATCAAGGATCGTGTCCATATCTCAGAGGACATCTACTTGGCAGAAATGAATTTCAAACCTTTGATTGGGCATACTTACCATCTGTACAAGAAAAAGGATGAAAAAAACGTTTTGTCTATGATAGCTCCCACTGAATGGGGGCGAAAAAAGCCTTATGAGTTTGTGGCTACAGTCAAATTACTGGCTGACCACACCTGGGACATTTTAAGTTAAGTAATTGTTTAGCAATACTTTAGAATGAAATTACTTTGGATTTCTCTTTTTTTAGCTGGTATTTCAGCGCTACAAATTTTCCAATCTAATGACTTAGAGGGAGAGTTCAATACCTGTATCTCAAGTCAGCAATCACAGCGATTTGATGACTCAAAGGCTTTGCTTACCGACCTTTTACCGGCAGAAGGTGAGCCTGTCATTGAATGGCTTACAGAGACGGAATATGAATTTGGAGACCTCCCTCAAAAAAAAGAAGCTACCGCCATTTTCAAGTTTAAAAATATCACAGATGAGCCGATGACCATTGATGCTGTGCGTGTTAGCTGTGGCTGTACTGCTCCTGATTGGTCCTTGGTTCCTATTGAGCCTGACTCTGTTGGAGTGATCAATATCGTTTATGATGCTGAGAAAGCGGGCTATTTCCGCAAGAAAGTCCGAGTTTTTGTGAGCGCTCAGCGCTGGTCAGAGAAAATTTATGTTAGTGGCTTTGTAGAATAGAGCTTTGAAAAATTCGCAAACGCGGGCTCTATATATTAATACTTCTTCCAACGTTCAATCTTTTGTCCCTTATCAGCTTCAATCCTAAAAACCCCTCTAAACTGTGTCTCATCCCTTCTTTTAGCGAAAGTTAGTCGATGAAAAGTAGCAGCTAATCAAACTTATCCACAAAAGAACAACGTCCGCGTTCCTTTTTCGTTTATATTTGCGTTTCCATCACCAAAATAATTGAAGCGTGAGTATACTTATATTTTTTCTTATCTCTTATGTATTGCTTTGTTTTACCTTGACTAAGGTATTTGCAAAAGCTAATGTTCCAGCTTCTAAAGCATGGATCCCCGGTCTTAATTTTGTAGAATGGTGCAAAATCATTGGCCGTCCGGCTTGGTGGGCAGCACTATTGCTCATCCCAATTGTCAATATTTTCATATTTACTGGAATGGCCGTGGATATGGTCCGCTCTTTCGGAAAGTATGATCTTAAGGATTCCGCACTTGCAGTGATCTATACTCCTCTTGCCTTTTTCCTTATTGGAAAAAATGAGGAAGACAAATACCTAGGCCCTACTCTTGAAGCAGAAGCAGCATACGCTCAAAAGCTACAAGATGCCCAAAAAAGTGGCAATTCCAGAGAACTCAAAAAACTGGAGCACCAAAATCCTTACAAGAAATCAGGTGGAAGAGAATGGATCGAATCCATCGTGTTTGCTGTTTTTGCAGCGGCATTCATCCGTATGTTTCTGATTGAAGCATATGTGATTCCTACACCATCTATGGAAGGCTCGCTTCTAGTGGGTGACTTTCTTTTTGTGAGTAAAGCTCATTATGGAATCCGTACACCGATGACTATTTTGCAATTCCCATTGTTACATAACGTAATTCCTGGGATTGGATCCGAATCTTATTTGAAGAGTCCGAAACTAGATTATCACCGACTTCCTTCAATTACCAACGTTAAGAATAACGACCCTATCGTTTTCAATTATCCGGAAGGTGATAGCATTTATATTACTCCTAGCAGAAATGTTAGTGTTTATGACGTACGTCGAAATCCAGGATATGGGCCTGCTGTCAATGGTAGAAAACTTCGAGTAAGACCAATCGATAAAAGAGATCATTACATCAAACGTTGCATCGCATCGCCAGGTGATAAAATGGAAATTAAAAATAGACAAGTTTATATTAATGATCAGCCTGCTAAGAATCCAAGTAAGCTACAATACCGAACTGTTGTAAGTTTAGCAAGTGATCCTGCTGGTAGCCTTAATCGGACCTTGGCTGACAAACTAGATGAGTGGGGCGTCAACCTAGATGAAATTAATGGGAATAAAAATGCTAACCCTAAGATCTTCAGTTTAAATAGCAAACAAGTAGAAAAAGTAAAGGCACTAAGTGATCAAATATCTGTTGAACCTTATCCAATAAAACCAAACCCAGAGGCGCTTTTCCCACATGATGCTGCCAACTTTGGTAACTGGAGTCTTGATAACTACGGCCCTGTCACCGTTCCAAAAGCAGGTGAAAGTGTAGTGATCACCCCTAACAACATTGCATTATACAAGCGACTCATCACCGTTTATGAAGGAAATGAGCTTGCTATCAAGAGCGGCCGTATTCACATCAATGGTGAAGTTGCCACTAAATACACCTTCCAACAAGATTACTATTGGGCAATGGGTGATAACCGGCACAACTCAGAAGATTCCCGCTATTGGGGCTTTGTTCCCCATGATCATATTGTAGGTAAACCTTTGTTTATTTGGTTTTCTACCAAAAACGGTCGAATCTTTAATGGTATCAACTGGAACCGTGTTTTCTCTTCTGCTAATAAGATGTAGTTGTCCTTTTAACGGGGATGAGACCTGTCGGTCTGGCGCCTTTTCGCCTACCGTATATACATATTTGTAACTCTGTTGCACAACATAAACTTGATAAATTTTGAATCGTTGAATTCGGAATTTTGAATCTCGAATGCCCCTCAAATGTGAAACTCTGCGATATTGGGCAAAATCAAAATTCCGAATTCAACGATTCATTATCCTACCTGGCGGCACCGACAGGTTCAAAATTCTCTTATGTTATATGAGGTGATTCATTTGAACGCGATAAAAGAAAAAAATCTGTTCAAATCCGTTCAATCCGTCTAATCTCTGTTCCATCCCCGTCAGAGGGCATCAAAGATTCAAGGATTTTTCCTACATTTGGTGTAAACAGGCCTTTTTTCACACTAAAGGAGCCGTTTCGCACAGCTCCCTACGAACACAAGCACCATGCTCCAAAAAATAATCGATTTCTTCAAAAGCCTTTTTGGTGGTGGGTCATCCAAACCCAAAACACCAAGCAGACCTAGTCCTAGCCCAGCTACAAAAACATTTCCTACGGACATTAACTTACCAGAAGTTAACGACGACGAACCTCAAGATGGTTCTGAAATTACTGCTGATACTGCTGTTGTTGTCGTGAAAGCAGATGATCCAATAATCGTAGATGAGCCTATAGTTGAAGAGCCACCAGTCGTAGATCCTCCAGTGGTGGATGAGCCTGTTGTAGTCATTGACGACGACCCTATAGTGGTCGATGAACCAGTTAAAGAGCCAGATGTTATCATCGGTGATGGTGATATGGGGAATAGTACAACTGGGAATTCCAACACTAAAGACGAAACAACAACTGAAGTTTCAAACGATCAACCAAAACATCAAGCCAGATATCTATGGTGTATTGACAATGGTCATGGTAAAAAAACAAAAGGTAAACGATCTCCCAAATTGGAGAATGGCAAGCAATTACTTGAATATGAGTTCAACAGAGATGTTGTTAATCGCATAATAAAAACTCTAAATAATAAGGGAGTGGAGACTTACAATGTTGTTCCGGAAATAGATGTAGATAATTTCTTGTCAGAAAGAGTAGCTAGGGCAAATGCAAAAACATCAAAGCGACCAAAGCTTTTTGTCTCTGTGCATGCTAATGCAGCTCCTGCTCCAATGGGCAAATGGTCGGATCCATCTATCAACGGAATCGAAACTTGGTACTATCACGGCAATTCCAGAGGTCGAAAATTAGCTGCTGTATTCCAAAAGCATTTGATTAATGAAACGGGTTGGAAAAACAGACAGTTAAAGTCCAGACCTACTAAGCAATTCTATGTGCTTCGCAATACTTCCATGACCGCTGTTCTTACCGAAAATGGTTTTTATAATAATAAAGCTCAATGTAAAGAACTGCTAAAAGATTCAGTGCGACAAAGAATTGCAGATGCCCATGTAGCTGCTATTATGGAGATTGAGGCAAAAGGAATATAGAACTTACAATCGATGTTGAAGCATCAATTACAATGATGACAATAAGCAATATGCAGCCAGTTACCTAATTGATGCTGCTAAGATTTGTACGAAGTCATTGTTTTCATATTTCCTTTTTTTAAATATCTAAAATTTTACTTTTTTTTCCTTATATTTGTCCACCCGAACACTCGATAGAGTTGTTTTGAATCTAATACTTGAGAAAACAAACGAGAATCTTCACACTAAAGAACTGCATTCGCAAAAGTTAAGTAATGTAATCATTACGTAAGTGCTAATCGCGCGCCCTATTTCAAGAAAATACCTCCCAAAAACTGTTAAACGTAATTTGATCGACTAAGCATATGACAATGTTTAGCCATGTTCGCCAAAACTGAAATCCCAATGTACCACGCTCTACAAAAATATCTGCTGATTCTTTTTCTGACTGCTACTGTTGCAGCTCAGGGGCAGGTGAATTTTACCGCTAACGATACGGTTCCACCTTTTTCAGGCGACTTTGCCTATGGTTCCAATATGGGATACTATCCTGCCTGGGAAGATATGCAACTGGCAGATATCGCTGCAGGAAATCCTGCCAATGGTGTCGCTGGAGTTGGTGTTTATAGTCTTCGCCCTGCACTTCCTGAGCACTTTTTAGAGCAATATGGTTATGATGTCCGCCTAGAAGAGTTTCAACATTATGAGAGTCTAGACATTCGCAACAACACCATTTTTGTTGGATATCCTTCTGATGCACATAAAGATCAAACTGAGTTTTGTTCGGGTACAGAATCTGAAGTTTTTGCCAATATGCATCTGCCAATATGGGATGATGGAGCAAATGGTACTCCTGTAAATGATGAAAATTACTATGCGCTATATCTCTATCGCATGGTTACCATGTATAAGGACTACGCCAAATATTGGGAGATCTCAAACGAACCTGATTTTGATTATACCAACCACGCTTGGCTACCCCCAGGAGAGAATGGCAATTGGTGGGAAAACAATCCTGATCCATGTCAGAATGCATTAAAAGCACCTATCTTTTACTACGTAAGAATGTTGCGTATTAGTTATGAAGTAATCAAATCAATTGATCCAGAAGCCTATGTTGCAATTGGAGGCCTTGGTTATCCGAGTTTTTTGGATGCCGTTTTGCGAAATACCGATAATCCGCTCAATGGATCTACCACTTCAGAATATCCACTTAAGGGTGGCGCCTATTTTGATTGCATGAGTTTTCATTCCTATCCGCATATTGATGGTTCGCTTCGCTATTGGAGTAATGATATTGATGACTTTGTTTACAACCGTCATTCTGATGCAGCAGCAGATGGTGTTATCGAATTGAAAAATGAATTTGCAGATGTTTTGTCCCAATATGGCTATGGCCAAAATTATCCTCAAAAAGCATTCATCATTACAGAGTGTAATATCCCGCGTATAGCTTTTGATAATTATATTGGATCAGAAGAGGCTCAATCTAACTTCTTAATAAAGACATTAGTAGAAGTTCAAAAGGAAGGAGTTCAACAAGTGTGCGTATTCAACTTAGGAGAGCGAAGGTCGGAGAGTGAAGCCACTAGTGAATTTCATCTGATGGGACTTTATGAAAATCTAAACGACGTAGATCCCTACATGCAAGTCCCTACTCAATCAGGCATTGCATTTAATACAACATCGAGCCTACTAGATGGCAAAAAGTACGATGCGCAAGAAACGAATGACTTATTGCTACCTGATGGAGTAAAAGGTGCTGCTTTTATCTCTGACGATGGAACCTATACTTATGTGCTATGGGCTGAAACGAAAACTGACAGGAGTGAATTAGCTACCCGTGAATATACCTTTCCTCCGTTTCTAAATGCAGATACATTATTTGTAAAGGAATGGGATTTTGCGGAATCAAGTTCGACAGAGATAGTTGTTTCACCTTCAATACAATTATCCGGTTCCCCTGTTTTTATAAACATAAAAACTATCCCGAACGAACCGCCACCACCTGGTAATGAGAATGAAGACTTTTTCTTTTCTTGTTTTCCGAACCCCTATGCAGAGGCAATGGACATCGTACTCAAGCTTGAGCGAGGCAGCAAAATATCACTTGCTGTTTTTGATATCAGTGGTCACGAAATTGAAACATTTGTTTATAGAGAAAAGCTGAATGGCGGTGCTTATAAATACACCGTTGACGATGAACTACCTCCAGGCATGTACTTTTGCAGATTGGAAGTAGGGCGAGAAGATTACTACTGTAAATTTGTACGCATTCCCAATTACTAAATCTCCAACGATTTAATGTATTCGCTATTGAAATATAATCTCGTTTGATAAATAAGAAGTTACGTTAAGTTTGTCAACAGTTTTCTTATTTAGAAATTAACTTCTTGTGTAGAACACTCATTCAAGATAGTTAGTTTGTCTAAAAGGCAAGTGAGATCCTATTTTGGAATTACTTGCTTATACCTCATCTTCCCTTCCCTCAACTTACCTATTTCGATTCTAGGTAGTGTGGGAAGGTGGGGGCAACTTTGTGAAGATCGACTTAAGCCATTGCTTATAGCTTCACTATCAGTTTAAAGACCATAAATACATCTCTTCCACTCACTTCTTCTCGTTTTATATAATAATTTTTTTCAATACACGCAGCTATTTTTAATGAAATGATCGTAATGGATTTGTTGTACCGAATTTTCAATAGCAAACAAATAACATGAAAGCCAGCACCCTTTTTCTTTTAGTATCTTTACTTTCAAACTGTCAATCAAATAATAATAACGCATTTATACCCAACCAGGATCTTATTGATTCTAACCTTTTATTAGAATTTACTGCTACTTTAAACCAAAACCATGTTTTATTAGAATGGAAAAGCGCTTTTCAACAAAGGAAAGAAGGAGGATTTGAGGTACAAAAAAGCATAGATAAAGTAACATGGAAAAAAAGCAAGTGGATAAAAGTATACGAGCCATCCATCAAAACAAATGGCTATACCGCAATTGACAAAAGTCTAACCTTAGGTTGGAATCATTATCGTATTTTGCAAAAAGATGAGACGGATAAGATCATTGCTCAATCAGATATTCAGAGCATAGAGTATTTAGATAAACCGAAACTTGAAATTACACAGATTCAAAATACAAAAACCGTTCTAATAAAGGGCGTATCAAATATAGAAAGTGTTATTATTAGTGATGCTGACGCTCAAGTAGTTGGTGTATTTGATGTTGTAGATAACAAGCTTGATTTGGCGATACTGAAGGCTGGGTCTTATTATGTTTTTATTGCTGATTTAACACCTGTTATACTAATATTCGAAGACTAGTCTTTAAGTTTTAAAAAATTTAATTGACAAGTACGCAGCGTTTTCAATTAAAAGAGACGTAAAGGTAGAAAATGTAAAAATAAATGCCCGGGAATAAAGTAAACATAAAACTTATTATTGAGGGTTGTCGAAAAAACAATCTCAATAGTCAACGTATTCTTTTCGAGTACTTTATGGGCTACGCCATGAGTATCTGCCTACGGTATTCAACTAATAAGACTCAGGCTGAAGAAATACTGAATGATGGCTTTTTAAAAATATTCAAAAACATTGATCAATACGATCACGCTTTTCCGTTTAAAGCTTGGCTCCGTAAAATCATGATTAATACAGCAATTGACTATTCTCGCTTATCAAAAAATAAAGTAAAGTATATTGAGTTACATGAATCCAACACTATTGTTGACGATTCCGAACCTATGCCAGTTGTAGGCCTCCAAGAAGATATTCTACCAATATTACAAAAACTCTCTCCAGCATATCGAATGGTTTTCAATCTACATGTGATGGAAGGATACAAGCATGATGAAATCGCAGAAATGCTTGGTATAAAGTCGAGTACTTCCAGATCAAGTTTTGTGCGCGCGAAGCAAAAACTACGCAAACTAATATTGCAAAAACGAAAAGAAAATCCCCTTTTAACGAAAGGTAAATATAAAGCATAATGAATTTTGAAGATCAAATAAAAGAGAACCTAGAAAATAGACCTGAACCAGCTTACGAGGAACGTCTATGGAATAAATTAGAGCTTGATTTGAAAAACAAGGATGGCTCAAAAGAAAAAGTATTTCCATGGAAATGGCTAGTAGCTGCTATGTTTCTATTCCTATTGGGAGCTAATCTATTTTCCTTTTTGAAGTTAAAAAATGTAGAAGATCAGATGTTGGTATTACAATACCAAGCAGATTCAATACATCAAACCATAGTAAGAACTAATACGAACACAATTTATAAAACAGATACCATTATTCAGACTAAAATTATCCGA
>CAKZUK010000174.1 GCA_937921775.1 uncultured Saprospiraceae bacterium | reverse complement strand
GAGAAACATAGAATCGGCTGCAATAATATCTTCCTGAAATGGTTTCCCGTTTCGTCTAAAATTGATCGGATCCATTTGCCGGGTAGTGGTTGAAGCAATGATCTCAGGCAAAGCATCTTCTAAAGCTTTTCCACCAGGAGCATAGCTCATCGCATCACGAGTATGTCGCTCGTAATTGTCATAAGAGTCAGTCGTCAAACGATAAAGTCGATCCGAGTTTTCGTGAAAACGATCATAGCTTCTTTCAAAAGTAACGTACTGATTAATCAACAGGAATGCTGCCAATCCAATCGCCAATCCTAGTACGTGAATGGCTGTATTGACTTTGTATTTTAGTAAGTTTCGTAGTCCTATTTTTATATAGCTTTTTAACATGGTTCATCTTTTTGTATGAAAAAAAAATAGACGGAAGTTTTCTCTTTGACCTGTGCCCACGACCGCGGAAAACTTCGGTCTTCGGTTTTCCGTCTTCCGTCTTTTTACTCCGTCTTAATACTTTCCACCGGATTAGCTAAAGCTGCCTTCAAGCTATTTACACCTACTGTCAAAAGCCCCAGTCCAATAGTGAGAATAGTTGTGATTAGAAATATCCACCAGTTTATATTAACTCGATAAGCAAAGCCTTCTAGCCAAGCTTCCATGAAATACCAAGAGAGGGGAATGGCGATAATCAAAGCGATACAAATAAGTTTGATAAATCCTTTTGAAAGTAAATACATCAGGCTAATAGTAGAAGCTCCTAAAACCTTGCGAATGCCAATTTCTTTAGTACGTTGCTCAGCAATGAAAACAGAAAAACCAAAGAGTCCAAGACAAGAAATGAAAATGGCAATGAACGTAAATAGGTTAATCACCTTTGCTAGGCGCTCTTCCTCTTGATATTGTTTTTGAAATAAATCATCTAAAAACTGATATTCAAAAGGAGTAGAGGGAATTAATTTTTCCCATGAACGCTGGAGTGATGCCAATAGTTGTTTGTTGTCTGTAGTAGATGTATTGATCAGTAGTGACTGATTGTATTCGGTCGAACGGTATTGAAAAAACATTGGACGAATCGGTTCTTTCAGTGTTTTTTGATGAAAATCTTTGACTACGCCTATGATTTCAAAACTTGAAATATCTGCACCACTTCCTGAGAATAGTTTTTGTCCAACTGCTTCCTCTTCGTTTATCTTATAAGTTCTTAGGGCCGTTTGGTTAACCAAAATCTGTTGGGACGTATCGCTAGGTGAAAGATTGCGTCCATGCAAAATTGGAATGCCTAGTGCTTTCAAATAATCTTCGTCACCCAAAATCTGTTTGATGTTGTGCGCATGATCCATGTCGCTACCAGCAGTATAAGCGGCATAGTCGCGAAGCATAAACTGACTGGGGTAAGTCATGGCGCCTGCCGCAGAATTAATTGCAGTCAGCTGAGTAATTTCATTTTTAAACGGTGTTAATTGCTCAGTGGCATCACTAGTTATAAATGGAATGATTATTTTTTGTTTTTTGTCAAAACCCAAATCCTGATTTTGCATATAATTCAATTGATTGATAATGATGATAGAACCCAGTATCATTCCTATTGAAATCACAAATTGAAAAACCACCAATGATTGTCGAATTCTATCCTGCGCTTTTCCTTTTTTGAATAAACCTTTGATCACAGAAATAGGTTTGAAGGATGATAAATAAAGTGCTGGATAACTTCCTGCAACTAAAGCGATCAAAATGTAAATCCCTAGGATAGCTAAAAGAATAAAAGGTGAATAGGGATCATCTAGTTTGATTTTGTCTGAAATGAAATTAGAAGTAGAGCTTATAAAAAAGACGGTCAATAGAATGGCCAATAAAAATGAGATGCCAGCGACCAAAAAGGACTCCGTATAGAACTGACGTGCAATGCTAGCTCGATTGGCACCAATGGTTTTTCGGATACCTACTTCAAGACTTCGTTTTAAAGATTTTGCGGTTGATAGATTCATGAAATTAACACAAGCAATCAATAATATAAATCCAGCGATCAGCATTAAGATGTATAAAAAAGAGAGATTGCCAGTTACGTCCAACTGATAGCCACGTGTACTGTGCAGGTGTATGTCGGGTACGAGTTGCAATGACAATGTTTTCTCCATTCCAGATTCCTTCAATTGATCACCACTATGTTTTTGCAAAAAATCAGGGAGTTTACTTTCTAGACTTTTTGGATCGGTACCGGGATGTAGCTCGATATAACCATAAATGAAATTATTGCCAACCCAACTGGTATTTGTTCGTACATATTCACCAAGGCCACCACTATTCAATGCCATGTAAAAGTTGGGACGAATGTGCGACTTATGCACCTCCGTATCAACCACACCGTCTACTGTGAAATTATGTTGACCGTTGTCACTATTCAATTCGATCACTTCACCTAGGGCGGGTAGGTTTCCAAACATTTTTTCTTTTACATCTTTCGTCAAAACGATGGTAAATGGCTTTTGCAAAGCATACTCAGGTTTACCTTCTAGCCAAGCATGGTCAAACATTTGAAAGAAAGTACTGTCTACATAATAGCCTTTTGTTTCGTAAAAGGTTTTGTCCTCCCACTTAAACATGAACTGTGTATTTGAAATATCTCCAACGACCCGACTTGACTTAATGACCTCAGGAAAATCATGTTGTATCATCGGTACAATAGGAGGGGAGACAGAAGCTGAAATAAAAGGTTCACCATTACTTACTAACTTGGTTTCAACGCGATACATATCCGATTGAGCAGCGTGATGCTGATCGTAATTGAATTGCGAATAGACATACAAGGTGATAAGTAGAAAGCAAGTTGAACCTAAAGTTAGTCCTGCGATATTTATTCCGCTAAAGAGTTTGTTCTTTAGTAAATTTCTCCAAGCGATTTTTATATTTGTTTTTAACATGGTTGTAATTTTTTGTAAAAAAAAATAGTCGAAAGTGAGAGTATGGAGATGGGAAATTCACTCGAACCTGGAATCTATCTGACGCTAGACAGGCTTCGCAATTGCGGGAAACCTCCCACTTTCCACTTGTAATTACTCCCCCTTAATACTATCCACTGGATTCTCCAAAGCCGCTTTTAATGACTGCAATCCTACGGTTGCGAATGCAATTCCTATTGCCAATAAACCAGCGACAGCAAACATCCACCACTCCATATTAATTCGGTAGGCAAAGTTATTGAGCCAATTGCCCATGTATATCCAAGCGATAGGTACGGCAATGACCAAACCGATCAAGACGTAGAGCAAAAACTTTTTTGAAAGTTGAAAAACGATTGTTGAAACAGAAGCGCCTAGAACTTTTCGGATGCCGATTTCTTTGCGACGTTGTTCGGTCATGAATGTGGCAAGTGCGAGTAGACCAAGGCATGCGATGAAAATGGCCAATATGGAAAAGATGCCAAATAAGGTTCCAACTCTATCCTCTGTTTTGTACATGGTCGCAAAGCGGTCGTCAAGGAAATCATAGCGGAAAGGTTTGCTTGGTGCAAATTTCTTCCAACTATTTTCTGCTTTTGCAATTAGATTATCCATTTCTGCTGCAGTTGTTTTGACTGAAACAACCGAGCTGCTCATACCTCTGATGAAAGAAAGCGGTCCTACCTTGCCTCGCAGTGATTCGAAATTAAAATCTTTTACAACACCAA
>CAKZUK010000173.1 GCA_937921775.1 uncultured Saprospiraceae bacterium | reverse complement strand
TTTTTAAAACTTACATACATCCTCTTTAGTACTCTGTATCATAAGTTAGTTAAGAATTTGAATGCATTGTTTTTTAGTGAGGACGATTCCAATATTTTTAAGAATAGCCTAAGCTATTTGAGAAAATTTGGAAGAAGTCATCGCTGAAAAAGAACATTCAAAAATTAAATAAACTTATGTTACAGAGTATTTAGTCGGTCAATCGCTTATCAAAGTTTATACAAGTATTAAAAGTAAAATAGTTTAATTCCGCCTCTTACTAACGAATAATAATTTCTTTGAGAAATTCTTCGCCCAGTTTTTCGTTTAACAAATCGAGTAATTTTTCTTTTCCGTAGGAAAGTTCCTGACGAAGAGGTGCTGACTCGATGGTGATATAGAGTTTATCTTTACGTAAGGTAATTTTCTTGGTATACCTGGCAATAGACGGGCCCATCATTTCGGTCCATGTATCTCGAATAACTACTTGATTAAGCTTTGGTTTTAGCCTAAGCTTATTCACCATGTCTCCAAGTACTTCATTTATTTTTTGATCGTTATGTCGTTTCATATTATTGTAAGCTGTCTTGCCAGTGTTTGGTTCCTAAACCTCTGATCTATCAATCACAAATTTTTTGTGACTGACGTCAAATTCTTTAATAATGTCCACTACCCTATCTTCGTGGGTATCAGTGATGAATACCTGACCAATTTCTTTATCAATTAAAAGCTTTAGCAAATGCTTTACACGATGCTTGTCCAATTTATCAAAAATATCATCCAAGAGGAAAATCGGATTGCAATTTTTAGTACTTTTCAAGATTTCGTATAGCGCTAGTTTAGTTGCTAAAACAAAAGATTTCAGTTGACCTTGAGATGCAAATTTCTTTAAAGGATAAGCTTCAATTTGAAAACTCAAGTCATCTTTATGAATGCCAACTGTAGTTCGAGCTAAGATACGATCTTTCTCCTCTGCTTCTTCTGTAAGATACATAAAATCTGCCTCAGATAGTTTAGAAACATATTTACAATCCACTTGCTCAGACTCTCCTGAAATTAGCGCATATAGTTTTAGGAATTCTGGTAACCAATTTGCTACAAACTCCTTTCTTTTCTCAAAGATAATGTTTGCAGGCTGTGCCATTTGTTCGCTGTACGTCTTTATCAGTTTATAGTCAAATGTTTTGCTTTTCGCAAACTGCTTAAGTGCTGCATTTCTTTGTTTCAAAAGAGCGTGATAACGGACTAGTTGGAGCAGGTATTCTTTATCTAATTGCGATAAGGCATTATCCAGAAACTTACGTCTTCCTTCGCTCCCTTCAGTTGCCAGTCTCGTATCATCTGGCACAATCATCACGACAGGAAACAAACCAATATGTTCCATTAATCTTTGATAAGCCACATCATTATTTTCAATCACTTTCTTCTTCCCTGGAATTACCTTTGCCACTAATTTGTGTTTCTTATCACTCAATTGAAAATGTCCTTCCAAACGGAAAAAATCTTCATTGTGCAAAACTACATTCATATCTGGTAAAGAGAAATGACTTTTGCCCATACATAAGTAATAAATTGAGTCCAACAGATTGGTCTTTCCCATTCCATTATTCCCTACAATACAATTGAGTTTGTCATCAAACTCGAAGCTTGCTGTGGGGTAATTCTTGAAGTTAGTTAACTTGATTTTTTTTAGATGCACTAGTTGTTGTTTGCCTTGGGGCAAATATAGTAATTAAAGTTGCGCTTTAACGGGGATGGGAACACGGATTTGATGGATTGAGCAGATTGGAACAGATTTTCTCATTGAACTCGGGCCTTCTATTATGAATGGGAGGCGGATTGAACGAAGTGAGGCAGATTTTATGTGAACTTAAAAGGATTAGACACAAAGTTTGGTCGGATAAAAGAACATGAGATAAAAGGAAAACATCCGTCCCTTCTCCGTTCAATTTCTGTCTGTCTAGCGAAAAAGTGCCAGCCCGACAGCTCACATCTTAGCAAAAAGGCAAAAACGGCTTACACCACTTCAGCCACCACAAAAGTACTACCACCCACATAAATCAAGTCGCGAGCAGTCGCAGCAGATTTAGCAGCTTCCAAAGCTTTCGCAACAGAAGGATAAGCTTCGCCTTCCAGTTCCAGCTCAGCTGCTTTTTCTTTCAAGTCATTGGCATCAAGGCCACGAGGAATGTCTGCTTTACAAAAGTAATAGGTCGCTTCTTTTGGAAGGTGGTTTAACAATTTTGAGATGTCTTTATCATTGACCATTCCGATTACCATGTGTAGACTTTTTCTTTTCATTTCAGAAAGGTCTTTCATGGCGATTTGTAGGCCAGTGTCATTGTGAGCGGAATCAGCAATGATGTTTGGGCTCGAGCCTAAGACTTCCCAGCGACCAACATAGTTGGTCATTTCACGAAGATTAGGAAGTCCATTTCGAATATCGTATTCACGAACCATTTTGAAGAGGTTCAGGTCGTTGAGTTCTTCTAAGGCTTGGAAGAATGTCGTGACATTTTTATCTTGAACAGATCCAAGCAAATTAATGTGTACATCTGGGTAACAACAAATGTCGCCGCGATAAAGTGAGTAAACACTGTGCGTAGCCGTACGCTTTTTTAATTCTGCGCGATATGACTTATCCCCGAAAGTTATTTGGGCGCCTTTTTCTGCTGCTTTGTCAATAAAAACCTGTGCGACTTCTTCTTGGTATTCACCGATTACGACGCGAGTTTCTGGTTTGATGATACCCGCTTTTTCCGCTGCAATTTCGGTCAAGGTTTCGCCAAGCATACTTTGGTGATCGTAACTAATATTTGTGATCACACATAGATCTGGATTTAGAATATTAGTAGAGTCCAATCTTCCACCGAGACCAGTTTCAATAATCGCGATATCAACCTCTTGCTTTGCAAAATAATCGAAAGCCATTGCCACCGTTATTTCAAAAAAGGAAGGTTGTATTTTTTCAATACTAGCTTTGTGCGTATCGACAAAACTAGCCACTTCATCCTTAGATATGAATTCGCCGTTTATTTTGATACGTTCTCTAAAGTCACGGTAGTGCGGTGAAGTATATAGAGCTGTTTTATAGCCACGGTTCTGCAATACTGCAGCGAGCATATGTGCAACCGTACCTTTCCCGTTAGTTCCCGCGATGTGAACCGTTGGATATTTTTCTTGAGGATGGTCGAGCAAGTCGCAAAGCGCCTGAATATTACCAAGATCTTTTTTGTAAGCAGCTGCACCATCCCGTTGAAACATAGGAAGTTGTGCATAAAGATATTCGAGCGTTTGCTCGTAGGTGAGTGTTGTGCCAGGCATTTGCAAAAGTTGGTATTGTATTATTATTGTTGACAAATTTAATCATCTACGTCAAAATGAAATCAAGGGGCTACTTCTATGCTTTAATTTCATTTTTAATGTTGACCAAAAACTTTGTCAATAACAAACAGAAAATTATAAGATTCGATTACTATATCTGAGAAGAGGTGTAATGGCATACTAATGGCCATTTGGGGTTGGTTTATCAATTCTCAGAAACTACTCTAAACAAAAAAAGAGCAGCGTCAAAGCTACTCTTTTTTTGTGCATTTTCACAGAGAAAATGGGGGAAGGTTTATAATTTATTTATCGTTATATTTAACTAACTATTTACTGTAGCTTGAAGCGATAAATTATTTTACCGCACTGGTTCTCAATATCTGATTTTGAGAACTTATATTTCTTAGCATTTTTAATGGCTAATTTAATCAATTTCTGGTTCGGTGTAGTTGTACCTTTTAGTGTTTGTTTGGCACTAGTTACGTTTCCATTTGCATCAACACATACCTTTAGCGAGACGGTTCCCATCTCTTGAAAGTTACCGCTTACGGGGCCAGCTGGTGTGTAACCACGGCCTCCAAAACCTTCCACATCTCCGTTACCACTACCCTCTCCAGAAAGTACGGTTGCATCTGGGTCACCATCTTCTACGCCAGCGTTTCCAGGTGTACCTGAAGTTCCTTGGCTATTACCACTTGTTCCTTGTCCACCGCTAAATGCATCTTTAAATTTATTTTTAGCATCCTCCTTCTTTTTTGCGGCAGCAGCAGCGGCAGCCTTAGCAGCATCAGCTTTCTTCTTTTTTGCAGCTGCAGCGGCAGCTTCTGCATCAGCTTTTGCTTTTTTCGCAGCTTTTGCAGCATCAGTTTTCTTCTTTTTTGCAGCTGCTAACTTACGAGCGTTAGAATCGTCCGTAAGTTTTTTGGTATCCTCCTTTGTGGGTTTAGTCTTTTTTGGCTTTTCCTTCTTTGGCTTTTCTTTAGGTTTTTCAACTTCTTTCTCCTCCACTTCATCTACCGGTTCTTCTACCTCTGCTGGTTCCGATGCAGCTTCTACATCCGTTGCGTCTGCCAGCTGTGCTGGAGCAGGTTCTTCTTCTCCTTGACCAACATCAGGCGCACCAAAACTGATCGCCACACTCGGTTGACCGGGAGGAGGAGTTGGGAAAGTAAATAGGTTAAGCAAAGCCAGTAAGATTAATGCAGCATGCAAAACGATACTAACTGTTAAACCAATTTTTCGATTCTGTTCTTCTTGATGCAATACCGTATCCATAAGCGTTCTTTTTTAGTAATTCAGAAAATGAATTTGTTTACTTATTTTTCCCTAAGGGATGACTATAAACAAATCATTGGGATAATGTCGATTTACCTGAATAGATGTAGAATTTAGTGGATTATGGTGTATGAAATATTAATTCGTTATTTAGATAAACGCGATTAAGCCTCTAAAACATTCCATTTTAACGAAATGTTTGGTGTATTTAACTGTTCTTTAAAGTTAGTTTGAATAAGCTTAATGTACATAAACTCTAAAGTGAGGCCATTTCCTTTTGCAGAGTTCTAGTCCCTGAAGGGAAATCTACCCACTGACACAGTTAACGAAATAGCCAGTGAAGGCCATCACTCGTCGATCACCATTATGGTTGCGATCTCCAATCTTTGTGCAATATCCATAACCTCCACGGTATATTCAATTGGTGTCTTCCCATCAGAAGTGATAGTTATGTCCAATTTTCTGTTGGCTCTTTTTAAGTTTCTTAAACCAGCTTCTAATTTACCTTTACTTACTTTCTTACCGTTAAGGTAAAAAGTGCCTGTCTTATTGATGGTTACATCTGTAGGGTCACTAGAAGCAGTCGTTGGATTTCCTTTACCTGGCAGCTTCAGATTAAGTGCATTAGGAGCCACAAGGTTCGATGTCAACATAAAGAAAATCAACAATAGGAAAATAATGTCGGTCAATGACGACATACTAAACTCCGCACTTACTTTTGATCTTTTCTTAATTCCCATTATAGACTATTTTGACTTTGGTGAAGTGGCTAATATGGCTTTCATTTTCAAATCAGATGCTACCTTCATAATCTCAGCAACCTTCTTAGTTGTCACTCCTTTTTCAGCAACTATTGCTAAAGTGGCATTCGTTCGATTTTCTGTCTTCCCTAGCTCTGCACGCACTGCGGACTTTAATCGTCCCATCGTGATTGGATTACCATTGAAGTTCATTTTACCATCTTTGGTAACAGAAACAGCGATGTTTGTTGGTGCAACTGTCTTTGAATCAGATTCTGGAAGTTCCAGATTGTCCACTTGTACAAAGTTGGCTGTCAACATAAAGAAGATCAGCAACAGAAATATAATGTCGGTCAATGACGACATACTGAACTCTGCGCTTACTTTTGATCGTTTTTTAAGACCCATTAGCTTGCTGGATTTGTGTGTAAAAAATTAGATGGAAGTCCGAAGGCAACAGCTGGATTTATCGTACTGCTTTGTTCCGTATTAACGGATAAGGTTCTTCAAACAATCCTTTTTACGTAGGCTCTTGTAATAGATCCATGAATTCAACGGTAGTTCTTTCCATTTGGAAAATAACTTTATCCACGTTAGCTACAAGGATATTATAACCAACAAAAGCAAAAATACCGATTGCAAGACCAAAGGCAGTTGTAATAAGTGCCTGATATATACCACCAGCCAGTACATCTGGAGTTACGTTTTGCTCCGTTGCCATTTTGTAAAAGGCGAGGATCATACCCGTTACTGTACCAAAGAAACCAATCATTGGTGCTGCACCCGCAATACTAGCAAGTCTAGACAAGTTCTTTTCTAGTTTGAAAACTTCAAGGTTACCCACGTTTTCAATAGCAGTGTCGATATCACGAAGCGGCTTACCGATACGCATCAATCCTTTTTCTACCATACGAGCCACCGGAGAGTCAGTAGTTTGGCAAAGTGCTTTAGCTGCAGCAATGTTACCTGCAGCAACATTCGCTTTAATGTTGTTCATAAAAGCCTGATCAATGTTACCTGCTTTTTTAATAGTAAGTAATCGCTCAACAAAAATGTAAATGGCTAATATTGAAAGTACCAATAAGATACCTACAATAATAATTGCCATAGGACCACCTTCAGTTACGATTTTAATCAAACTTTGGCTCCCTTCTTCGTCTACTGATTTTTGAAATAAAAATAAGGATTTGTAATACATGTGCTAGTGTTTTTAGATTTTTCAGTTTTGTTATCGTTGGAAGTAAAAATTCTAAACGATATTTGAGGGGGCAAATTATCAAACGGCTAACTATTTTTATAGTTTTTCGTTATAAAATTAAGTAATAGCCTCTTTTTATTTATTTCTTTGGCTCACAGTCAATTAGATACCGGATGATTCAACGCCTTTTTTTGACAATGGTTTCTTCCATATATGCCTCTAATTGTTCAATTTTGAGTGTTTCTTAATGGATTGTTCAATTCTGATATGAATTTACTGAAACAATGAATTCATTTGACTAGTAAACCAAGCATAAGTAAAACAAAACGACAGATTTATCTGTTATTAAAAGTAATTTGGTATTTCTAGCGAAATTTCGCTAATTTGCATTTTCTATCACCTTGTAGTTCCGTTTGAGTTTACTCAAAGAACAAACACAAACAGGACTACGCTATAAAACATACACAATGGATCATAACATTGCCGTAGAAAAACAAAAAACGGCTCCCACCTCTGGTTCAGGTTATAACCCTAGAATTAAAAAAATTGCAGTCCTGGGCTCAGGTGTAATGGGTTCAGGTATCGCTGCACACTATGCGAATATAGGCCTGGATGTCATTATGTTGGATATCGTTCCCTTCGATATAAGTGAAGCCGATAAAAACAATAAGAAAGTTAGAAATAGCATCGTTAATGGCGCTTTAGCTGCTTCTATCAAGTCTAAACCTGCCCCACTCTACGATAAAAAATTTGCCAGCCGCATCGAAACTGGAAACTTCGACGACGACTTTGAGAAGATCGCAGATTGTGATTGGATTATCGAAGTGGTGATTGAGCGATTGGATATCAAAAAACAAATCTTTGAAAAGGTTGAAAAATACCGTAAGCCAGGTACTTTGGTTACTTCCAATACATCTGGTATCCCAATTCACCTAATGACTGAAGGTCGCAGTGAAGATTTCAAAAAGCATTTCTGTGGAACGCACTTTTTCAACCCACCACGCTACATGCGCCTTTTTGAAGTCATCCCAACAAAAGATACTTCTCCTGAGGTAATTGACTTCTTTATGAATTACGGAGAGCGATACCTAGGTAAGCAAACGGTACTTTGTAAGGATACCCCAGCTTTTATCGCCAACCGAGTTGGTGTATACGCGATGGCTAAAATATATCAACTGACCAAGGAGATGGGTTTAAGCATCGAAGAAGTAGACGCTTTGACTGGTCCTGTTATAGGACGACCAAAAACTGGTACGTTCCGATTAGGTGATCTAGTTGGGCATGATACTGCTTCAAAAGTAATCATGGGTATCAAAGAAAATTGCCCAAATGATGAACAAGCTGGAGCATTTGAAGTTCCTGCTTATCTACAATTCTTATTAGATAATAAGTTTTTGGGTAACAAAACTAAAAAAGGTTTCTACGAAAAGACCAGAGAACGTGACGCAAACGGACGTCCGATTATTTTGGCGCTTGATCTTGAAACACTAGAATATAAGCCTTCTGTTCGACCTAAGTTAGAGAGTTTAGCAACAGCTAAACAAATCGACAGCCTACCGAACAAAATCACTGCGATGTTCAACGCAGAAGATAAAGGTGGCGAATTGGTTCGTCGTTCTCTCCTAGGTTTGTTTGCTTATGTTTCTAACCGTATTCCTGAAATCTCTGACAACCTATATAGTATTGATGATGCTCTTCGTGCAGGTTTTGCTTGGAAGATGGGTCCATTCCAGTATTGGGACACTGTTGGTGTAAAGAGAGGAATTGAGATGGCTGAAGCTCAAGGTGAAAAGATTGCTGACTGGGTTAAGGACATGGTTGCTGCAGGTAACGAATCGTTTTACAAAACTGAAAACGGTAAGAGTCTTTACTTTGATAAAGAAAGTAAGTCTTACAAAGTAGTTCCAGGTGCTGAAAATTTCATCATCCTTGACAACCACCGCGAAAAAGCACCTGTTTTCAAAAACGATGAAGTGGTATTGCATGATATCGGAGACGGCGTTCTTTGCCTTGAATTTACATCTAAGATGAATTCAATCGGAGAAGGAGTGCTTAGAGGTATGAATGAAGCTATCCGGATTGCTGAAGAAGAGGGATGGAATGGTTTGGTGATTGGTAACAATGCAGAGCATTTCTCTGTTGGTGCCAACCTAATGATGATTGGTATGCTCGCCTTCCAAGAAGAATATGATGAGTTGAATATGGCCATCAATTTATTTCAGCAAACCACCATGCGTTGTCGCTACTCAAGTATTCCTGTGGTCGTTGCTACTCAAGGGTATGTATTTGGTGGTGGATGTGAAACGTTGATGCATTGCGATGCCGCTGTTTGTGCTGCAGAATCATATATTGGCTTGGTAGAAGTAGGTGTTGGTTTACTACCTGGTGGTGGTGGAACGAAGGAGTTCGCTTTGCGACTTTCTGATTCTATGTACAGTGGTGATGTTATCATTCCTAAGCTAATTGAATCCTTGAAGACAGTTGGAATGGCAGCAGTAAGTACTTCTGCTCATGAAGCGTATAATCTAGGTTACTTACAGGAATCAAGAGACATCGTTGTTCCAAATACACAGCGTAACATTGGTGAAGCTAAGGCGAAAGTGCTGGAGCTTTGTAAGAACTATACGCAACCAGTTCCGCGAAAAGACATTCGCGTATTAGGTCAAAATGGTTTGGGTGCATTATATACTGCTGTCAACGAATTACAACTTGGTCACTACGCTTCAGAGCACGATGCTTTGATTACGCGTAAGATTGCTTATGTACTTTGTGGTGGTGATTTGAGTGGACCTCAAATGGTTTCTGAACAATACTTACTTGACATTGAGCGGGAAGCATTCCTTAGCCTTTGTGGTGAGAAGAAAACTCAGGAACGGATTCAGCATATGTTGCAGAAAAACAAACCACTGCGAAATTAATTGAAGACGGGAGTGAGCGCTTGAAGGTTTTCAAGTATCCTAAAAACACTCAGCTGCTTGACTTTAATTTTATTTAAAAATCAGTCATTTTGCCGAAAGGCAGATGAATAAAAAATAAGGGAGATTTTCCCGATAAAAATATGGAAGCATATATCGTAAAAGCATATCGAAGCGCCGTTGGCCGTGCCAAGAAAGGAAGCTTCAAGAATTTCCGCTCTGATGATTTGGGTGTGGAAGTTGTCAAACATTTAATGGCGCAGGTGCCTGAACTGGATCCGAACCTGATTGACGATGTATTCGTTGGTTGTGCAAACCCAGAAGGGGAACAAGGATTCCAAATTGGACGTCAAATTTCTGTTCGTGCATTGGGTTTACCAGTTCCGGGTGTAACGGTCAATCGTTACTGTGCATCAGGACTTGAGACGATTTCTATGGCTGTTGCAAAAATAAAAGCTGGAATGGGTGAAGTATATCTTGCAGGTGGCGTAGAGAGCATGAGCATGATTCCAATGACGGGATATAAGCTAGCTCCAAGTTACGCGGTTGCAAGTACGACACCTAACTATCTAACAAGCATGGGACATACTGCTGAGGCGGTTGCAGGTAAGTTCGATATCTCTCGTGAGCAAGCGGATGAGTTTGCTTACAAGTCACATGTAAAGGCTGCTGCTGCAATTGATGGCGGTAAGTTTAAGGATGAGATTGTTCCGGTAACGGTGAAAAATATCTATGTTGAAGATGATAAGCGAAAAGAACATGAGTTCGTAATGGATACCGATGAAGGTGTTCGTAGAACGACGACAGTGGAAGGTTTGTCAAAACTACGCGCCGTATTTAAAAACAAAGGAAGTGTAACGGCGGGTAACTCCTCTCAGACTTCTGATGGAGCAGCATTTGTCTTAGTGATGAGTGAGCGCATGGTTAAAGAATTGGGCCTTACTCCTATTGCACGAATGGCTTCTTGCTCTGTAGGTGGTGTTGATCCAATGTATATGGGAATAGGTCCTTGTGCTGCTATTCCAAAGGCATTGAAGCAAGCAGGAATTGGCTTGAATGATATTGATCAAATCGAGTTGAATGAAGCTTTTGCTGCACAGGCTCTTGCCGTGATTAAAGAAGCAGGCTTGAATCCTGATATCGTTAATCCTAACGGTGGTGCTATTGCTTTAGGTCATCCTCTGGGATGTACTGGTGCGAAGCTAACTACTCAATTGTTGAACGAGATGCGTCGAAGAGATCAGAAGTACGGAATGGTTACTGCCTGTGTTGGAGGTGGTCAAGGTATTGCTGGGGTTTTTGAATTACTTAACTAAAATTGGAGCGGGGAAATTGTAAGTGAGCGCCTGCCTAGTTTATAGTCAAGGTTTTTTTCTAAAACAATACCTGCTACTACTGAACAAATAGATTGATAAATTAAGCTCAACTGGGATAACTGGTTGAGCTTTTTTTTTGATTTAAAGGACTTCTTGTCACTTCATTTGAGAGATAAAATCAGTAAGCAAATGATTGCAGCTCTGAAAGAAATAGCATGTGGCTCTGAATTAGAATTAGATTTTTCCAATCTAAAATGAGCTTTTGATTTCGGTGTCCGGTCAACAATCCTGAAAACTTCGTTTCTTCCTATTTAGCGATGATTATAAACGGGAAGGAATTTGATTTGGAAAGGAATTGAGTCAAGCGTATATTGCGACCGATATGAAAAAACTAAGAAAGACATTGAAGGCAGTGGCTGCTATTATTAAAAATCCCTGGTTGTTGAATCGGGTGCTTACGGATGATTCCATCTGGAAAGATTACCTTGAACGTAGCTACCAAATCAAGGGTGGGCTACCAGTAGTAGATATCAATGAAGTATGTAATGGTTTGGATGTGACGCTTGATTATTTTGCTTTTTTGGATGGAGGTTCTTTGCCGACGGATATTGCTTTATTGAAATCATTGAGCAAGCAGATTGAAAATTGTCAGTACTTTGAGATAGGGACTTGGCGTGGAGAGTCTGTGGTCAATGTTGCGGAGCATGCTGCTGAATGTTATACCTTGAATCTTTCGAAAGCCGATCTACTTTCCATCGGTGCTGATGAACGCTATGCAGACTTGCATGGTTTCTTTTCAAAAAGCAAAGCTAATATTATACACCTTGAAGGCAATTCCTTGAATTATGATTTTAAGGGTTTGAATAAGAAGTTTGATTTGATCTTTATTGATGGAGATCATCACTATGATTTTGTAAAGAATGATACTGCTAAAGTTTTTGAACATTTAGTGCATGAGAACACGGTGGTGGTTTGGCACGACTATGCTTATTCGCCGGAGAAGATTCGACCGGAGGTGATGGCTGGTATATTGGATGCAGTTCCTGCTGACAGTCGAAAGTACTTATATCATGTTTCCAATTCGATGTGTGCAATTTTCACCAAGCGAGCTCTGAAGACTTCGATTTTGAGCGTGCCTATTGTGCCGGACAAGACGTTTCGGGTGCGGGTAGAGCGTAAAGAATTGTAGTATCAAATCATTGGCGATATTAACTACAATGGCTATTCCATTCTCGCATATTAGGGATGCGGCCTAAATAACTGTCCGATAAGTTCAAGTAAATTGTGATTAAAATCTGGCTTTGGCGGCAAGCAAACTACAAATTGACTTTAATTAAATCGAGAAATATTAACGTCAATTAGCTTGTGCTCAATTGCAAAGATGACCAGCCCCACTGTGTTTTTAGAATTGGTTTTGTCAAGGATGCGGTTGCGATGTCCTTCTACTGTACGAGGGCTGATAAATAGTTTTTCTGCGATTTCTTTATTTGTATTTTCTTCACAGATCAATTTTAGTATTTCTACTTCTCTTTTTGACAAATCTGCATGAAGTTTCTTTCTACTTGCGAGTAGTCTCCTGTTTCGAATCAACTGAAGGATATAGTCATTAATATAGAATCCTTTTTTTGCGACTTTTTTTATCGTTTTTATCACCTCATCAGGGTGTTCGTTTTTAGCTAAAAAGCCCGCAGCTCCCTCGTCTAATAGTTTCACAATAATGCTATCGTTATAATGAGAGGATAGAATAATCACCTTAGCGGGATGTTTCATTTCATTTAGCGCAAGCAGAGTATCTATCCCGTCTAGGACAGGCATGGAGAGATCTAACATGATGACTTCTGCCTCGAATTGATCAGACTTTATTAATTCCAAAAGCTCTGCTCCATTTTGAGCAGTATTGGTGATTTCTAGGTTTTCATCTTGTCCCAGAATCAATTTCATTCCTTCAATGAAGAGGACTTCATCATCGACAATGGCTACTTTATATTTAGTCATAGTTTGGAAATTTTGAAAGTACCTTTACTCCTTTTCCTAGATCTGAATCCCAATTAATATCGCCATCTAATAAACGAATACGAGTTTTGACATTACCAAGCCCTAAGCCTTCACTTAGTTTCTTAGTATCAAAACCTTGTCCGTCATCTTGGTAGCTCATGATGAGTTCGTCACCTATGGTATCAAATGTAATGTCTACTTTTTTAGCCTTGGCATATTTTAGCGTATTGTTAAGTAACTCTTGAATTACTCTGTAGATGTGGAGCAGTTTGAATTGATCTTTGATTTGAATTTTTTGATCATCAATGATGTTGACATCCAGTACTTCTGTTAAGTTAACACCATTTGCTAATTCTTTAAGCGCATTATGAAAACCGAATTTCAGTAAAATGGCAGGCATCAATTCATGGGAAATAGTTCGAGTTCTTTCTGTACTATTTTTTAATGACGATTCGATGTGATCGATGATGATTGCGAGCTCTGGATCTGCGTCCAGTTTTCGCTTGAGTAGATGAAGATTGAGGTGAATGATACTAAGTTGAGAAGTTACATCATCGTGTAATTCTTTGGAGATACGCTCTCTCTCCCCTTCTTGCGTTTTGACAGTATTGAGCAGCATCTCTTTTTGAAAGTCGAGTTCACGCTCCTGCTCTTTTAATTTTCCCTCTGTTATTTTTCGTTGGGTTTGGTTTAGGAACCAAATAACCGCCATTGCGAAAACGAGCATTATGACAATGCTTATTAAAATATAGAAAAAGAGATTATTGTCCGTCATTGATTAAACGCTTATTGCTAAAATGAAATTTCAGCATTCTAATAAACTGATATAGGATAATTAGTTTGATTGCCAATAGAATAATTGAACGAGTGAACCAAATCGCGGAATTGTATACGTCCTCCATTTTCATTATCATATTACTAAAAAGTAAAACGACAATTGAAACACAATGGAACAAGAAAATCGAAGTTACAATCCATTTCAATGTATTGAATAAGTTACTTTCATTTGAATTTTCTAAACTCAGCATAAAATAATAAATACAGTATACTAACATAAGCAAACTTACCAAGGTAGCAGAATAAGAATTGAAGGTATCTAGCGGCTGCAAAAATATTGTATTAGCAATAATAAGGCTAGTGCCTCCTATCAATATTGGAATCAATGGCAAAGTTTTACCATTACGTCTAAACTCTTGATAAAAAAAGATGCTCAAAAAGAAGAATTCAAAAAACACATAAAAGTGATATGTGAATATATTTGGCTTTCCAACATCTACCAGCGCCATTGCTACCGTTTCTGAACTACTAGCAATCACCACATAAATACACAGCAACTTTAAACTGAATATTAAACGTGGAAATAAATAAAGTGCTATCAAAGCAGTTAAAAAAGCAATAATCCCAATGATGTGGGATGTTAGTATTAATAAATCATAAAACATAAACCAAGTGAACCTTTCTTATCGAAGTTGAAAATAGTCTAAAACCTCCCTAAAAGTACAAAATTAATACTTCCACATGGGCTCGACTAATGAATATAAGACAGGTACACTTGGTTTATGGACTAATCCTTTTAAAATTTGGTTTTAAGCAGCTGTTCAATTAATTACATAAGTTATTACATGCTTTAGGGCATGGACAACTCAGATCATATACATATTCACCATTGGCATAGTCAACCATAGACTGCCCACTACCATCCACTCCAAGCACCAAAAGGTGTGCGACATAAGGCTTAGTTGACATATCGAGTCCATGAACAAATCGAACTTGAACAACTTTCTTAGACTCTCCCAAAACTTCAGTCAAGTCTACATGCGGTACGGTAAAAGATTTAATCAGCATCGTATCAGTAAAGCCTGCACCATGATTTTGCCAGTTTGCGGTCCATGTATTATACCTAGATTCAGATATCGTATCGATAACAGAGGCTGTTTTGGGTTCAGGTTTAACTACAGCAGCTATCCCTGGAGGAGCATCTGCACAAGAATAAAAAATAGTAAAAATAAAAAGACATAAGATTAGAAAAGTAAGCGACGTGTTTTTCATAAAAGTTGGCTTTAATGTGTGATTACAAAGGAGCTTGAATATTCATAAATATGATTAGAGTTTATGAATCAAGACAGAAAGGTAAACAAAGCTTACCTAATAATAGCAGGTATAAACACCTGTTTTTAATTAGGGGGTAATCACGCTAGTTAAGAGAGGAGCCTTAACTTATCTTTGTATCACAAGTTAAATAGCTATCAGGCATAAGCCTCCTGAAAAAACCAAATTTTTGTACTCCAAAAAACTATATGGAATTTACTCCCCAGACAATTGTCTGGGGGTATTCCGCTTAGCTTAGGCCTTAGAATTCCCTAGTGAGGTATAAAATGAAAAAAACTGTAAAACCATTTGAAACAACACAAGTTCGAAATTTGTAAAAACCTCAATTCTTCCTACCAAAATGAAAAACCTAGCGAAAGATTTGCCTTCTGGCTTATCTTTCGCTTTTTTGATCTAAAACTATCCCATAATAAGTTGTCATTTCTTTTCACCCGTCCTTAAAAACTCTTCCGTAACTAAGTGCCAAGTAGAAGTAGAAATTTTAATCGCTGACACATTTTATGCAATAATCTCGTAGAGAGGATTCATAAACCTATTTCAAATTATCTGACAAACTTCGATCAATCAACTTGTGATATGGATCTACTCCAACTTTAATTGGATTTCCATCCACTACAAAAGACAAAGAATTATTAATTGTTGAGATTTTTACTTTTTGCAAAAACAGCTCCTCCTCTCCCTCTCCAAAGATTCCAATTTCAGTATAATCAGCCAATGGCAAGGAATAAACTGGCATATCCATTTCAGGAAACTGATACACTAAGGAATCTTGCTGATTATCTGAGTAAATTGCTTTTCCATTTATCCCCGATCTGAATTTACTAACTTGAAAATTCAAATCTACCTGATACTTTCCATTTGATAATTGAGTGCTCGTCCAATTCTGCATTTTGTTATCATACAAAGTTACCGTTTCAAACATGTCATGAATTAGATATTGGAGTGAATCCGGAGTGATCGCTCGAATATAGTCTACCATTTCGACGGAAGTCGTATACTCCCCTTCTTGGTAAGCGACTTGCTCTACATAGTCCCTGATCATTTTGTTGAATGGCTCCTCACCTAGATAATCACTCATAGCACAGAGAACCACTGCTCCTTTAGGATACGCAATGTAATTTTCATCTGGGTAAACATACATGAGCGGACTCTCCTGCCGTCGTTGGCGAGAACGCAATTCTAAATAACTTTCCATCACCGTTTTTAAATATTGTCGAGACTTTGCAATTCCTTTCTCATGTTCTTTCACTTTTACGTTAACGTATTCAGCCATGGATTCGACAATCATTTTTGCTCCTCTAGTATTAGAAGGCATGACTTGATGTCCCCACCACATATGTGCCACCTCATGAACTGCGGTACCGAAAGCATAGTCATTCCCACCTTCTGAAGAATCATCCACATCCGCAATAAATCCAGCACCTTCTCCAAAAGGAATTACGCTAGGATAACCGTGAGCGGAGCTACCATTTACTTGGGCAAACTCTACAATTCGTAGTTGGTTAAATTGATAAGGACTAAAGTTTTTACTACAGTAATCTAATCCAGCTTTCAAGCCATCCATCATTCGAGTAATGTTGTATTGATGTTTCTTGTCATAATAAATTTCCAAATCAACATCTTCCCATTTGTCTGTCACTTTTTCGTAATCACCAGAAAGGAACAGATAGGACATACAAATCTTTTCTTGCGTTTTGTAGTGGTAGTAATTTCGATTGTTTTCAATCCATTGTTTTTTCAAAGTTCCGGGTGCTATAGCTTGCTGACTGGAGGAAGTACTGACCGTCGCTTCAAAATCAATATGGTCAGCATCCATCCCCATATATGAGTGATGGTGGGCGTGATCTTCACAAGGTTTTGGGGATTTGCTATAGCCACCCAGATTGTTGTGGCTACGCACATAGGCCAGATAGTTTCCAAATCGAGGAAAAGCATCATCTTTAATAAATGTTCCTTGTGATTTTACAAAATTATTGGATCGCAATAAGGTCATTGGATCGTTGTAGTTTTCAAAAGTCATTTGCATACTATCACCAGGTGCCAATCCTTCATTTAAGGTCCAAAGGTCAAAATGAGAGAAGCTTGCGATGGTATCTTTACTCACTAGTTTGCTTGCTTTACTAAAAGCATAAGTAGCGTTGGCTCCTGCCATATAATTAATGACGAGTGTATCAATGATTTGATCAGATTGATTCACCACCCAGTAAGTTCCCTTTGATTTGAACTGTCGCTTCTCCGGAAAAATATCCATATGCATATTTACAGAAATAATTTTGGGTTGAACATAGTTTTCAAAACGTTTATATTTCTTTTCGGCCGCAACTAGCCTATTACTCTTTTGCGTTCTGGTAAAATACTGATGACTTAGGTTTGATTCATAATACAAGCCCGCACCAAAGCTGATAAAAACTAGCGATAATAAGATGAAGCCCATCGCAAATTTTCCAGTAAATCGCTGTCGACTGATTTTTAATCTTTCGATAAAAGACTGAGGCAA
>CAKZUK010000172.1 GCA_937921775.1 uncultured Saprospiraceae bacterium | reverse complement strand
CTTCAAATAATTTCCTGATTTTTGATTGATATAATTACTTTTTGCAAATTCTTTGCTTTCGCTAGCTGCATCAACTAAACGAATTCTCACATCGCTCGGATTTTCAAGATTATATTTCACTTTCAACAAACCTGTTTCTGGATCTGGAGAAAGAATATTCTTTTTAAGAAGTTGATTCGTCTTAACAATCTGACTTATGGATTCTTTTTTAGTAGGTTCAGATTTTACCTTATGAAAAATAACGGTACCACTTGGTTGTACTTCCCTTACACGATAAGTAAGATTGCTAAGGGCATAATTCTCGTCATCATTAATTTTGTAATTATTCTCTACTCCTTTATCTCCTGCACCTCCCCTATTATTGACTATTGCAAAAGTCTGATACTCTTTACCATCTGCTGAACGTTGCACTTCAAAGACCACTTTGCCTTTATATTCGTGCATTGTTTTCCAACTAATAATCTTCTGATCAGTAGTAGTCGCTACTTTACATTCGTAAACCTCCATCGGCTTCTCTAATTTTACAATCTGTTTTACAGGAAATGAACGAGTAACTGTTGTAGTACTTGCCATAGAATTAGCTGAAGTCATTGTAGTAACTGGAGGTGTAGTAGATTCTGTTTTCACAAAAGTAGTGTTACTTCTGTTCAAATAAGTAACGGGTTCACCATTAGCATCCCAAATATCTAAATTAGTAGGAGGATAGAATCGATTTCCACAATCTACAAAATCGACCATATCCGCATTGTCTGTTTTTATGGTTCTAACTTCTACAGAATGTTGGTCAACAAATATCCATTTAAACTGATTGAAACTACCACTGGCTTTGGTCCAGTTCTTATCATCATTGTTCTTTCGGATAGGAGCACCCCAACAACCTTCTCCAACATAAACAGTACCTCGCTCATCATCACGGATAAATCCTTCATCGCTACCTGACTCTCTTGACGGGCTAATTGGGTGTGTTACTTTCACCACATGTGCATCTGACTCCATCGCCAATTTTAAACCATAAGTATAGAAAAGGTTTGACCAATTTTTCAGTTGACTGTTTCTTTCGGATTTACCTCTGGTATGTGGACGAATAGCAAAATGATATTGTGCAAATTTCCAAAGGCAATGTTGATTTGAGTTTAGATCACTTTCAAGCCATTGCTTTTGATCACCTCCACTAGCAATCAATGAGTTTAGGGTATAAATTCGCAAAAGATCTCCACCTAATGTGAGACCGTAATAAATCTTCTCACTTGGTGTATCAAAGAGATTGTAGATTGTTTTGTTAGAATACTCGTGATTACCTCTGGTAGCTATGATTGGAATCAAGCGACCATTGTGCACTGTATGTTGCCAATCGTCAAACCATTCGATCCATTCCTTGGCCGTATCTCCTCCTGTCATATCTCCTCCAAACATTACACAGTCTGGGTTTAGCCTTGCTACTAGTTTATTTGCATTACGTCTGGCATCTCTATAATTCCGTGAATCACCACCTGCTACTACAGATAATCTTTCCTGTGAGTTATCAGGTGCCGTCTTAAATGAATACTTGGCGCTTGTATCATTGCCATCAACAATGAAAAAATAATATACGGTATTCGGTTTTAAATTCTTTAACCGAACATATTTGTTGTTCATTCCTTTTGATGCTACACTACGATCTGGTGATTGATGACTTCGGAAAGCCATAACATCCATTCCCCAATCAATATCATCATAATGCAAAACTGGGTTATTACCAGTGATCTGGTCCCAACCGATTACCATAGTAGTAGCCGGATCATTTCTCCACATGCAACGCAAACGCTCAACTGAAGCATCAACTTCAAAGGCAAGTAAGGACAGAAAAGTAAATAATAAAAAGCGAGACAAGGTGATACACATAATTTAGTATAATATTTCTCTAAGGAGTTCTCCACAAGGGCAAGTCCTTAATTTCTTCAAAAATATAGTATTATTTCGGCAAAATTTATAATAAGGCTCGTATATCTTGATTTTAGTGGCCTCTTTTACCAAATTTGATTTGGCATTTTCATTTAGAAATTACGTACTTTTGCCTCTTCTTTCTTAGATGTTATTCAAGGCAAAAGCGTTGCCAAAGCCATTAATTACTCAATAATATTAAAAATTTTAACATATGTCTACTGATAAGCAGCTTTTTAACCTAATCTCAAACGAATTAGAGCGTCAACGCAATGGTATTGAGTTAATCGCATCTGAAAATTTTACGAGTGCTCAGGTAATTGATGCCATGGGAAGTTGTCTGACCAATAAATACGCAGAAGGTTATCCTGGCAAACGTTATTACGGTGGCTGTGAAGTAGTAGACAAGGTGGAGCAACTGGCAATTGACCGACTCAAAGAATTATTTGGTGCAGAATACGCCAACGTACAACCACACTCTGGTGCACAAGCCAATGCTGCTGTATTTTTAGCGATTCTACAACCTGGCGATAAGATTCTGGGATTTGACCTTTCTCACGGAGGGCATTTATCTCATGGTTCTCCTGTCAATTTTTCTGGAAAAGTATATAAGCCTTCTTTCTATGGTGTTGAAAAAGAAACGGGTCGAATTGACATGGACAAGGTAGAAGCGATTGCCATCAAGGAACAACCTAAACTAATTGTATGCGGTGCATCTGCTTATTCTCGTGAATGGGATTATGCTCGCTTCCGTGCCATCGCTGATAAAGTTGGTGCTTTGCTTTTAGCAGATATTGCACACCCTGCAGGATTGATTGCAGCTGGTTTGCTAGACAATCCTTTGCCTCATTGTCATATCGTAACCTCCACGACTCACAAAACACTACGTGGACCTCGAGGTGGTATCATTATGATGGGTAAAAATTTTAACAACCCTTGGGGACGTACAACTAAAAAAGGCAATCCAATTAAAATGTCTGCGATTCTAAACTCTGGTGTTTTCCCAGGTATGCAAGGTGGCCCATTGGAGCACGTGATTGCAGCTAAAGCAGTTGCTTTTTACGAGTGTCTGCAACCTTCGTTTAAAACATATGGTGAGCAAGTAATCAAAAATGCGCAGGCTATGTGTACTGCATTTGTTGAGAAAGGTTACGAAGTTATTTCTGGAGGTACGGACAATCATTTGATGTTGATTGACTTGCGGTCAAAAGGTATTACAGGTAAGCAGGCTGAGAATGCTTTGGTTCGAGCTGAAATTACGGTGAATAAAAACATGGTGCCATTTGATACGGAAACTCCGTTTGTTACTTCTGGTATTCGAGTTGGAACAGCAGCGATTACTTCACGTGGTATGGTGGAAAACGATTGTCGAAAAATTGTAGATTGGATCGATGCGATTGTGAATGATATTGAAAATGAGGATTTGATTGCTGCTACGAAGCAGGAGATTCACGATTACATGCAGCAGTTTCCGCTTTATAGTGAGGTGCTTGCGTAACAAATAAATTGGAGAACTTGGAAGTTTCATGAAGGTGAGGCTCCCAAGTTCCTTTCTTATACTCTACTCTCCTTTCTTCTCTGGCACTCCAACTTCCCGACCAAATTCATAGGGATAAAGAATATCCTTCAAGAATAAACCCTGCGGCGGTACGCTATAGCTTTTACGCAACCGTTCTTGTTTTATCAAAGCCTCTTCTACCTCTGCAATGCTTAATTTACCCAGACCTACATTCAAACTCATCCCTACGATCAGTCGAATCATTCCACGTAAAAAACGATTGGCAGCAACTTCGTAAATCATTTCATCTTCTTTAAAGATCCATTCAGAACGAAAGATTGAACAGTCCATTGTTTTCACATCAGTGTTGGATTTACAGAAAGGAAAAAATGCTGTTTGCTCGCTTAGTAATGTTGCCACGGTTTGCATTTTATCTCGATCTAGTTTGTGATAGAAAGGATAGAAAAAAGCGGTGTTGGTTGTAAAAGGATTTTTGCTTGGGCCGACGTGATATTCGTAAGCGCGATGGCTAGCATCAAAGCGAGCATGAGCTCCCTCCTTTACTTCCATTACTTTTTGAACGGCAATATCTTTTGGCAAAATTCGATTTAATCGAAAAAGAAAATCTTCAGGTAAGACTTCGTCAGAGTCGAAATGTAAAACATACTGTAGCGCATGCACACCTGCATCCGTACGACCGCAGCCGACGACAGGCACGTCCGTTCGGAGTACCGTGGCAATCGCATCTTCTATTTTTTCCTGGACGGTCATAACTTTGGGTTGCCGTTGCCAACCAGAATATTTGGTGCCTTGATATGAAAGTTTTGCGAAGTATCTCATGATTGGACAAAGCTAATGATAAAAAATTGGAAGTTGGAGGTGGAAAGTCGGAAGTTTACCGTAAACGCGAGGATCAACATTCGAATGAACGGCCCGTCATATATAAGTAAATCATCAAGTTTAATAATTTCCTTACCTTCTAGCTACACTACCTTTCTAGTCAAGAAAACCATTAAGCTTTCTCATTTTTCTTCTCAAAAAAGCTAAGCATTCCACACACTTTTCATGTATCCTATTTTTTAATTCTCGCTGCGAATAAATTTCGGAGCAATTTTTGGAATACTTAAAGTCATCAAACCTTTATTATGAGAGATAACACAGCTGGTACAATCAATATATTTTCATATATCCTTGGCGTAATTATATTTACGATTTGGATTATGTTGTTTATCATGCCTTTTTATCTGTAACTCGCTAAACTAGATTCTTTAGTTCGCTCCTTAAAACGAGAAAGGGTTTTGACAATGTCAAAACCCTTTCTCGTTTATATTTCTGTATTGTCTTAAGCCGCTTTCAACTTACTCAACTTAGAACGACTCAGTTTCTCCTTAGCATAATCTCCCGTCACTTCAAAAGCTTTCACATCTTTTTCAGAAGGCAGCTCATACATCGCATCTGTCAAGATAGCTTCGCATATAGAACGCAAACCTCTAGCTCCTAATTCAAATTCTAAAGCTTTACTTGCAATAAATTCAAGTGCATCATCCGTAAAGGTTAACTTAATATCTTCTAATTCAAAAAGACGTTCGTATTGTTTGACTAGAGAATTTTTAGGTTGTGTTAGGATAAGCTTTAACGTAGCCAAATCCAAAGGTTCCAAATAAGTCAAAACTGGCAAACGACCAATCAATTCAGGAATCAAACCAAAACGCTTCAAATCTTGTTGGTTGATATATTGCAATAAATTATCGCGGTCTATTTTTTCTTTTTCATGAGAGTTGTAACCGATCACCTGCGTATTGACACGACGAGCGATTAATTTTTCAACACCATCAAAAGCACCACCGCAAATGAAAAGAATGTTCTCTGTATTTACTTTCACCATCTTTTGTTCTGGATGCTTACGACCTCCTTGTGGTGGAACATTCACATCAGTACCTTCCAACATTTTCAACATCGCTTGCTGAACACCTTCACCTGATACATCACGCGTGATAGATGGGTTATCAGACTTTCGTGCAATCTTATCAATCTCATCGATGTAGACAATACCTTTTTCGGCAGCAGCCACATTATAATCACAAACCTGAAGTAGACGGCTTAAAATACTTTCCACATCTTCACCTACGTAACCTGCTTCTGTAAAAACAGTCGCATCAACGATAGAGAAAGGAACATTTAAAAACTTGGCAATGGTTTTTGCTAGTAAGGTTTTTCCAGTACCAGTACGTCCAACAAATAAGATGTTAGATTTTTCGATTTCTACATCATCTTTTTTCTGTTGGCGCAAACGCTTGTAGTGATTATAAACCGCAACAGACAAATAGCGCTTTGCTTCAGTTTGTCCGACTACATATTGATCGAGGTGACTACTGATCTCCTTAGGTGTAACTGTGTCTGGCAAATAAAAATCTTCTCGCTGCTCTTCCTTCTTGCCACTATATAATTCTTCCTGAATTATTTCATCCGCTTGCTCTACACAAACTTCACAAATATGTCCATCAATACCGGCGATCAATATTAAAGCTTCAGATTTGTCTCTTCCGCAAAAGGAACATCGGTAACTATCTTTAGATTTTTTCATAAAAGTTTATTTAGCTCTTTGACAAATTCCGTGATTAAATTCTAAGGTTATTATAAAATCAATATTTTCTTTCTCCTATTTTGATTGTATTTTAACGCTAGCCCCTGAATTTGTTAAAGAACGATTTATTTAATTCTTTGGCAATGCTTAAATTTTCAAAGAATCGTAATAATACAGATCAGGACTTGAGTAGAATGCTTATTAGAATTCATTATCCTTTTGGAAAAACATTTACTAAACTTTGAAAGTTCAGTAGATATCAATCCTTATACTCCTGATTTATATTTCAATATAAACAACAAAGCCGCCCTTGTTTCTAATGAACGAGAGTGGCTTTGTATAAATTTTCGTTCACTTGTAAAAGTTGCTCTAAATTACGAAATCAACTGATAGCAAGTGTAAGAAAAAGTTTAAATTGTCTTATTCTACACCTCAGACACAAATATATTGAGTCGAGGTAAGCAAAAAAACTATTATTTAGTTTCTTCTTTTCGAGGATTAGAACGAGACAAAACTTCGTCAATCAAACCGTAGGCCTTGGCAGCTTCCGCTTTCATCCAATTGTCACGATCACAATCTTTTTCAATTGCTTTGTAAGTCTGGCCAGTGTGTTCTGCCAAAATATCGTACAATTCTTTTTGCATTTCTTTGATCAACTTGTATGAGATTTCCATATCAGAAACCTGCCCTTGCATACCACCTAATGGCTGGTGAATCATCACACGGCTATGGTGTAAACAAGTACGCTTTCCTTTGGTACCTGCTGCCAAAAGTACAGCACCCATTGAAGCGGCCAATCCAGTACAAATAGTTCCTACATCAGGAGAAACATACTGCATGGTATCGTAAATACCCAAACCAGCGATTACAGAACCACCTGGGCTGTTGATAAACATTTGAACATCACGCTTAGGGTCAGTTGACTCTAAGAATAACAACTGTGCTTGAATTACATTGGCAACGTAATCACTTACAGGTACTCCCATAAAGATGATACGGTCCATCATCAATCTAGAGAATACATCTAGACCAACAATATTCATAGAACGCTCCTCAATGACATTAGGAGTAAAACCCGTAATGTTAGGAACGGTAGTAGGAGTTGCTTGCTCCATGTATTTTTCAAGATGCATAGTGCTCATACCAAGATGACCAGTTGCATATTTTAAGAACTCATTTTTGTGAAACATTCTTCTTTATTTTTTCCGGTTAAACAAGGGACAGATTGGAAAGGGCCCAATCGTAATATTGATTATTCTCTAAAAGTCTCTCTGTTATTAAGGTACATTGAGATACCTAGTAAATGAAGGTAGGAGTTAAAATGTTTAAACTTTTGTAGAAATTTTCGACAGTATAAGACTAACTCTCGATGAAACCACCTTAAAAAAGGAGGTTTCATCGATTGACGAGTAGGTGATTCTATTCAGCTCCTTCAGTAACTTCAGTTGTTTCTTCAACTGCCTGAGGGTTTGCTTCCGCTATTTGCTGCTGCGCTTCTTCTCTTGCTGTTTTGATGATTTTATCAAACTTTTCTGCTGCAATTTTATCTTTATTTATCTTAACAACGCCTCTCATTGCTTCAAAAAGACGGTCTGCTAAAATTTCTTGATAAGCGTTATCAACTTGCTTCTCATCTTGCATTAGACGGTTAGCCGTGTTTAGGATAACTAATTCATCACCCTGTCCACCAAAGTATTGACGAACCTGTGCTTTAAAGTGATCTACTATTTCTTCATCCGTCACGTTGACATCGAATTGCTTGATTAACTTTCCTCTGATCAAAGACCATTGTAGGTTCTTTGAGAAAGCATCGTATTCTTTATCAGAAATATCTTTAGGCTCACCTTGTCCTTCCGCATTTGATTTAATCCAACGCTTCATGAAAGCATCTGGAAGCTCAAGTACATTTTGTTCCAATAAGTGATTTTGAAAATCACGGAACAATAAGGACTCAGCTTGCTTGTCGTAGTATTTAGACACTTCCTTCTCAATAAATGCTCTAGCCTCTTCTTCTGTCTTAACTACGCCTTCTCCAAAAGTTTTGTCAAAGAACTCCGTATTTAACTCCGCTGGAATTATACGGGATACATCCGCTATTGTTGCTTCAAACTCTTCTCCAATCGTTTCTACGTCATCTCCTTCCTTTACACCTAGGAGATATTTTTGAACATAATCTCTTGTTCTATCCTTCTCTAGGTCATAGATATTGAACTTGATAGTATCGCCTTTCTTCTTCTTTTTAAGGTCCTTCTTATACTTATCATCCAACATTTCTACCAAAATGGTAAAAGTAGCAGCCCAACCATTCTCCTTCTTTTTTTTGCCATCTAGCTCATCGGCATTAAAAGAAATCATATCTTTTTCCTCAATAGTACCATCAGCACTTTGACGCTCACCCCCTCGCTGACGCATCGAGTCCATATCCTTATCAATGGTCTCTTTAGGAACTTCTACGCTATAACAATTGAACTTCTGCTTGGCATCCATTCCTTTTACTTCAAAATCAGGAGCAATACCAAGATCAAAATTGAAGGTATAATCAACCAAATTGTCTAAGCTAAAGTCATAAGACTCCTGATCTTCAGAAGGAAGTGGGTAGCCAAGGACTTTAATATCAGATTCTGAAAGGTATTTGTTTACTTCAGACTGAAGCATTTCGTTAACCGTGTCGGCAAGGATGGCACGACCGTACATCTTCTTAATATAGCCTGCTGGAGTTTTTCCTTTACGGAAACCCTTCATATTAGCTTTCTTACGATGATTCTGAAGTTGAGATTTCAACTTCGGTTCGTATTCTGCTTTTTCTAACGTTACAGTTAGAACAGCATTTAAATTGTCAATATCTTTTCTGACAACTTTAGGCATAATCATGGTATCTTTTAGCGTTTTCTCTGTTTAATCTGAGTAAAGTTGTTGAATTGGTAAAAACAACTTTGTAAAGAACGCTTGAGTGAAAAATGGGCTCTTTGAAAAAAGTATGTGTTTAAGAACAAACGAAAATTTATCATTCAGTCACTAAAGACTCGTTAAAATGCTAAATTTTAATTTTCCACACAATTTGTCAAAGAATGGGAAAAAGGAAATTCCGATTCATAAACTACTGTAAATCGGAATTTCCATCTATGTGCGGGTGAAGGGACTCGAACCCCCACGCCGTGAAGCACTAGATCCTAAGTCTAGCATGTCTACCAATTTCATCACACCCGCTTGATATGTGAATAGCTTTTTAGAAAAGCGATGCAAATATAAGCTCTTTTTAATTAAAATAGAACAGTAATTGCAATTATTAGTTTAAGTTTTTGATTTAAAAAAAATTCTCTAGATAAAAGCTAGATTTAAAACAAGAGAGTTCTGTTAAAAGTATATTTTTAGCCAAAGATAAAGACTTGATTTTCAACACCCCAACTAAATAATCTTCAGATCAGACATAGAAGTTCTTTTATCTTTTCGATGCCTCAACTACAGGAATTTAAAAAGCTGAAGTATTTAACAATGAATGCTTTGCTTGTGAGCTTGAAGATACTTTTAAACAAATCAAGCTCTAGGATAACTTTTTCCTATTTTTGTGGCCTAAATAAGTGTAATCCAATCTAAAATTGATTTTCTTTATATATTAGAGTTCATGACTAGAGAATTTGCATGGAGCCTTCTTGGCGATCAGGCAAGCCCAAAGACCTTTTTCATTCTACTTTCGTCACATCCACACCATAATAGCTTAGGTTATTAGGTTCCGGGTGTTCCTCTGCAGAATAAAGAACACCTCTTTGGTTCCTAGTACAAAATCTCTAATCATAATCTCTGTTAGGATCTATTGAAGTTGTTTAACTTAATAATGAATCGACACCTCTTTACTACTAGATAGGTGGGTTAATTTGGTAAAAAGTAATTTAAATGCAGGAAGCGACATCATATAGTGCTGAAAATTTAGTGATTATCCGGAAAGCTTATCGCAAAATGCTCCGCTCAGTGAAGGCTGAGTTGGACAAAACCGATAAGAAAAACATCAATCTGGCTTTTGAAGTCGCTAGTAAAGCACATATTAAGCAGTATAGAAAGTCTGGAGAACCATATATTTTGCACCCAATTGCAGTGGCACAAATCTGTGCCGATGAAATTGGACTTGGAGCTACAGCGATAGTAAGTGCCCTACTGCATGATGTGGTGGAAGATACCGAGGTAACACTTGATGAGATTGAAGAGAATTTCGGGGTTTCTGTACGTAAAATAGTAGATGGCTTAACCAAGCTCGATAATTTATACGCAACCATCAGCCCACAGGCAGAGAATTTTAAGAAGGTACTTAGCTCTCTAGCTACAGATGTACGTATTGTGCTCATAAAAATGGCGGATCGACTCCATAATATGCGTACCATCTCATCGATGCCTCCTCATAAGCAATTGAAAATTGCTGGCGAGACCTCTCATGTTTACTCTCCCCTAGCCCATCGGCTCGGACTTTATAACATTAAGTCTGAATTTCAGGACCTCTGTATGAAAATTATGGACCCCGACACCTTCTTTGATATTGCTAAAAAGCTACAGGACACAAAAGACAATAGAAACAATTATATCCAGGAATTCATTAAACCTTTAACATCCAGACTAGATCTTGTAGGCTTCCCATATCGTATCACTGGTCGGCCAAAATCAATTTATTCTATTGCGAATAAGATTCAGAATAAAGGAGTTGAGTTTGAAGAAATTTATGACCTTTTTGCCATTCGGATTATTCTCGACGTTCCTATAAAGAAAGAGAAACAGGTTTGCTGGCAGGTCTATTCTATTGTAACCGATGTTCACAAACCTATCCCAGAAAGATTAAAGGATTGGATAACTACTCCTAAAGCCAATGGTTATGAATCATTACATACTACTGTAATTGGTCCAATGGGACGTTTTGTAGAGGTACAAGTAAGGACTGAGCGAATGGATGAGATTGCAGAACGTGGTTTTGCTGCACACTGGAAATACAAATCAAACACACCTCAACCCAATGTATTTGATGATTGGTTGAATTCAGTGCGAGAGCTTATCGAAAGTCCTGATTCAGATGCGATTGAATTTTTGGATGACTTTTCAGCCAACCTTTTCAGCGAAGGCGTACACGTCTTTACACCTAAAGGAGATATGATGGTTTTGCCAAAAGATGCTACTGCCTTAGATTTTGCGTTTAGCATTCACTCTGATATTGGTTACCATTGTAAGTCCATTAAGATCAATAATAAACTGGAACCGCTAAACTATCAATTGCAAAACGGCGATCAGATTCACATCATTACAGACCGTAACCAAAAGCCTAATAAAGCTTGGTTAAAAATGGTAGTGACCGGAAAGGCCCGATCAAAGATCAGGTCTTCTATGAAAGAAGAAAAGAAGAAAACAGGTGAAATTGGGAAAGAAGCATTAGTTAGAAAACTGAAAAGTAAAAAAGTAGACTTTGAAGAAAATGTAGACATGCTAGTCAAGCATTTTGAACAAAATTCCAGAGTTGAATTATACTATGAAATTTCAATAGGTAACATCAACTTAAAGGAAATAAGTAAATTTGAAATAGAAGGCAATAAGCTGATCAAACCAGTTAAAGAAATCATTCCACAGGTCACTAAAAAAGTAAGCAAAAAAGATCCAACCCATGATCCACATTCAGCTCGCTTAAAAATTGAAGGCGAAGTAGCTAGCCAGTATGAATACTCATTAGCCAAATGTTGTAGCCCAGTACAGGGTGACGATGTTTTTGGTTATCTTACAGCCACTGCTGGTTTGAAAATTCATCGAACGAACTGCCCCAATGCAACTCGACTAGCTGCTAGATATGGCTATCGTATTATGAAGGCTCAGTGGGAATCTACCAGTAACACCGACTTTATTGCTGAATTGGTCATCACAGGGATTGATGATGGACCTGGTGTAATTGAACGATTGACACACAATATCTCATCTGATCAAGGTTTGAATATTCGTTCATTCAGTATTGATGGACTCGAAGGTAAATTTGAAGGAAGGATGAAATTGTTTGTCACCGACAAGGATCAACTAAATTTAGCAATCGCCGCCTTGAAAAAACTTTCAGGCGTTATTAATGTTACACGTATTAAGTAAATAAGGAGTGAAGGAGACAAGATATAAAAGAGCAAAGAAGTAAAAAAGGTTTGAAGGACAGCAGATATGCGGCTCCGCGATCGCCTGTCCTTCAAATCTTCACTTCTTATTTCCTTGAAAACCTTCAACCCTTTTCCAAAAATAACAACTATGTCAGTGCAAAAGAAAGAAGAGGTGATTATCAAGCAGGTTCTGAATATTTTTTCAGGGCACTTGGAAACAAATGGCCTACGTAAAACACCTGAGCGATTTGCGATCTTAGAAGAAATTTACAAACGGAGTGACCACTTCGATGCAGAAGCATTGTATATTCATATGAAAACCAAAAACTATCGGGTGAGTCGAGCTACTGTTTATAACACGCTCGAATTGTTGGTAAGTTGTGATTTGGTAAAGAAGCATCAATTCGGAAAAAATCTAGCGCAATATGAAAAGTCTTACGGTTACAAACAACATGATCACCTGATTTGTGTCGATTGTGGCAAAGTACTTGAATTTTGTGACCCTCGAATTCAACAAATTAAAACTATGATGGGTGAGCTCCTCAAGTTTAAAGTAACCCACCACTCGCTCAATCTCTATGGCCAATGTGATGGCGCCTGTCCGAAAACTCAAACAGAGGATAAAAATATTAGCTAATTATTGGGATTATATATTGTTTTTTATTACATTTGTTTTATTGCATATATGAATTAACTCGTTTATGAAGTGATTCATAGTAGAATAATACGGATTACAGACTATTAAACACTATAGATCACCTTAAACAGAGAGTCCCATGACATACACTATTTCGGAACACGACGCCATTCAGGTAGTTGAAGTTCGCAACCTCCTATCCGAGCTCGACAACAAAACTATTCTTAAAGACATCCAAAACCGTATTGAAAGTGGTCACAAAAAGTACATTGTAGATCTTACAGATCTTAAGTTCATGAATAGTACAGGACTTAACTTTCTAATCATGCTGATGACTAAGTCAAAAGACTCTGGTAGTAAGCTAACTATTGCGAATGCTTCTAATCAGGTCATTAACTTATTAGAGATTACGAAGCTTAAGTCACAGTTTGATTTACAGACATCACTTGATGCAGCAATCAAGGGCTTAGAATGATCGCAACATTGATGCGAATTAGAATTAAAATTAAAATGCGAATTAGAATGTCACACGAGCGCGCATTCTAATTCGCATTCTAAGTCTAATTCCCAGTCCCACTCCTTTATCTTAATATATTTCCTTATCTTTGAGTGCCTTTTAGATCTAGAATCTGATAGGTTTTTTGTATTTTACAAACCTTACCTTTTTCAGAGGTAAGCTACTATTGAGAAACGTACAACCCGCTTAAATCTCTAAATCTTAAAATTAATACCTTTATGAAAATCGACGTAATACTTGGCCTCCAATGGGGAGACGAAGGAAAGGGAAAAATTGTTGATTATCTTGCATCTAACTACGACATTGTTGCACGCTTTCAGGGTGGACCCAATGCCGGACACACCCTCAAGTTTGATGGTCAAAAGCATGTGCTTCATACGATTCCTTCCGGAATATTCCGTGAAAACCTGATCAACGTTATCGGTAACGGTGTCGTTATTGATCCCATCACACTTCAAAAAGAAATTGACAACCTCAACAAAACGGGGGTTTCGTTTTTAGATCGTTTGTTCGTTGCAAAAAAAGCACACCTTATACTACCAACACATCGGCACATTGATGCGGCCACAGAATCTTTCAAAGGAAAAGAAAAGATTGGCTCAACTCTAAAAGGTATTGGTCCAACTTATATGGACAAAACCGGTCGTAATGGATTGCGCGTTGGTGATATCATGCTTCCCAATTTCAAGGAACGTTATGAAGCGCTAAAGGAAAAACATAATAGCATTCTCAAACTATATCCTGAAATTGATTTTGATCTGAAAGCAGAAGAAGAGAAATGGTTTGCTGGATTGGAAACGCTACGTAGTTTGAAACAAATTAATAGTGAGTATTTCATTAATAAAGCATTGAAGAGTGGTAAGCGAATATTGGCTGAAGGTGCGCAAGGCTCGATGTTGGATATTGATTTTGGAACCTACCCATTTGTAACTTCTTCCAACACAGTTAGCGCTGGAGTTTGCAACGGACTTGGTGTAGCACCTTCTACTATTGGTGAGGTGATTGGTATCACAAAAGCATATTGTACTCGTGTTGGTAGCGGACCATTTCCAACTGAATTGACTGGAGAGGTTGGAGAATATCTTCGTGCTGAAGGTGGTGAATTTGGAGCAACAACTGGCCGCCCTCGTAGATGTGGATGGATTGATATCCCTCAATTAAATTATACCATTATGTTGAATGGAGTGACGCAACTCGTCGTTACCAAAGTAGATATCCTAAATAATTTTGACGAAATTTCTGTGGCAACACATTACCACTATGATGGTAAGCAACAGGATGAACTACCTTTTGATTTGTCTAATGTTCCAGTTGAACCAGTTTACAAACAGTATCCGGGATGGAAGCAATCATTAGATGGAGTTAGAAATTACGAAGACATGCCTATCAATGTAAAGAACCTGGTGGGGGCAATCGAAAATCAATTGAATGTTCCTGTTTCTATCGTTTCTATCGGACCTGAAAGACAGGAATTGGTGATGAAAGAAATAAAAGAGTTGGTCAACTAAACTAAAAATTAGAATCGAAATTAAAATGCCCTCTAACGCAAATAACGCGATAGAGGGCATTCTTATTCTAATTTCGATTCTAATTCTTCTAGTCTTTATAGGCCGTTATAATGTATTGATACTCCAAAGTTCGATCATCTGAAATGACTCGTTTATATCCTGCCGCATTTAATTCTTCTTCAATATCTCCTATCGCGAGTCGCTCACTAATCCCTGGCCCTACCGGCGTTTTCTTTTTCTTAAAATCAATAATAACCAATTTTCCACCCGGTGCTATTCCATCCATCAAGTGCTTAAAATATTGTACTCTTTCGTCAAAATAGGTAACTGTGTTTACAATTAAAATAACGTCTATTTCTTCATTGCCTAATTTCGCATCATTTGACTCTACTAATCGCGTTTCAAATCTGGGCTGAATTTCTTTTGCCAACAACTGTTGTAGCATTGACATGTAAGTGATAGCATCCTTGTCAATATCCATTGCAATAATTTTCTTTACATTTTCATTATAAGCAATGTACAATGAAAAATAGCCACTAGGTCCTGCACCAATATCTGCTACAACCTTCCCTTCCAAGGGGCCAATCTGCTTTACTACCAAATCTGGTTTCTGCCAAATCCAACGACTACCACCATCGCTCAACGAAGAACTAAAATCATTGTTTTGATATTTATCCTGAAGTGTTTGCTTTTTATTCTTTTTACTACCACTGTAATCATGTGTTTGTTCTGACCTATGGCGTGTACTTTCGTCATAACCCGTTTCACAGGAGAACCCTAGAAATAATACCAAAGAGAAAACTAGTAAAGAGTGTATTTTTGCCTTAATCATTAATTGTTGTCTTTTTGTAAAGTTAGTCTTTTCGTTTGTCTTTGTCTAGCGTAACAATATATATGCTTTTATTTTAGTCGATCGGAGAAAATTCTGACTAAATAAACATGCTTTACTCACATATAGCTGCCATCAGCCGTTCCATCCGCTTCAAGACGGGACCGCTGTTACCTGAGTAATTATTCACAATCATACAAAAGGACAACCATTTCCCCTTCTTATTTTTAGCCAATCCTGTATAACTGCGTACACGATTTAAACCACCGCTCTTGGCTCGTAAGTTCCCTTGAGCTGAAGTTTCTTTTAGTCGATTACGAAGTGAACCACTTTTCCCCGCAACGGGAAGCGAATCATAGAATGCATTAAATAGCTGCTCATCCTTTTTGATCAGACGCAGGACCGATGCCAAATGGTAAGCAGATACAGCGTTGTAGGGAGATAAGCCGGAGCCATCTTCCATATAAAAGCCATCCAGTTGCAAACCTTTCTTTTTCCAAAAATCATTCACTACTTCTAGTCCTACCTCTGGCGTTCCTTTTCCTTTTTTTTCTTTTCCCAAAACACGTAACATTGCTTCACAATAAAGATTAACGCTTTTCATATTCGTGCGTTCTACTATTGTTTTTAGATTCGGCGATTGATGGGTATAAAAAATGTTGCGCTTAGTTTTTGTTGTTCCTTCTAAATCCAATTCCATTTGAGTAGTCGCATGCTTCGAAGTTTTGACACCCATTTTTTCAAGATGATTCATCAATAAATGTGCTACTGTAAATGCTGGATCAGGAATGGACCCTTTGATCGTAAAATCTTTGCTACCTAAGGGAATCGTTCCGCGAATATAACAAGCATAGTTATTAGGTGCTCCAAAAATATAAGCATTATCTCCCGATCCCTTTGCTCCTGAAGTCAATTCATTCATCAATAACAAATTGGGAATATGAGGTTCCACATTTTTCACTTTAGGTTGGCTAGCCAATTTCGGATTTTGCTGTAAAGTAAGAAAGTACATATTTTCATGAATGTTCAAGCCCAATGCACCAGCACCATAGTAGTTACCCAAGTCTTCATAGGCCCATGTCTGTCCTACTCCCTGCGTTCCCAGCCAAGAAGCATCTCCAACAATTTGCCCTTCAATTCTTTTGATTCCCATCTCCTGAATCGCCTCATAAAATTTTTGTAGCACTATATTTAGTGGATCTGCTGCGGTACATTCTGATGAACCTAAAGTTGGATCACCCTGTCCTTTAATATACAAATTCCCTTTTAGCGTCCCAGCTTCATCGATTTGGCCATCATACTCCAACATCGTTTTGAATGTATAATCTTCTCCCAGCAAGGCCAGTGCCGCACCTGTTGTGACTACCTTCATCGAAGACGCTGGAGTCAAACTCTTTTTAGCTTGATGACTCGCTACTAGTTCTCCAGTTTCAATATCCAATACACAAATACTTACAGACGCGTGTACCATTGCTTTATCCTTAGTCAGCCTGGTAATCGCTTCTTTTATTTGACTTTGTGCAAAAAGTAGCGGTAGACTTGAAATAAAACAAGCAATTATTAAAACAATGCGAATCATAATTTTGTCTTTAGTTAGTAATTCCAATTCATACAAATGATTACCTTAGCGACTCAGAATCAGGCCTAAATTACATTAAAAATTTGTAACTAATAGGTAATTCAGACCGAAGACTGAAGTTTACCGCGATCGTGTTTTACCTTAGAAGGAAACCCTGTCTGCCGACTAGGCTGCTTCGTTCTTCCGTCTAAATTTAAGTTCAACTAATATCTATACACTTGGCAACATCTAATTTTCCATGGCTATTCAAAATGGCTTGGCGTGACAGCCGTCGAAATCGAAGCCGTTTACTCCTCTTCATTTCTTCCATTATACTGGGGATTGCTGCGCTTGTTGCAATCAATTCATTTAGTGAAAACCTCCAACGCGATATTGATCGGGAAGCAAAAACGCTTTTAGGCTCTGACCTTATGTTGGAAAGTACTGCAGCGCCAACGGATAGCATGACGCAACTCATGGATTCCATAGGTGGAGAACGATCGCAAATTGTTAGTTTCGCTTCGATGGCTTCCTTCCCCAAGGCAGGCTCCACACGCTTAGCCTTTGTTAAAGCTCAAGAAGGTGAATATCCTTTTTATGGAAATATATCGACCATTCCTGAAACAGCCTGGAAGACTTTCCAATCTGGTAAAAAAGCAATGATTGATAAAAGTTTGATGATTCAGTACAAACTCGAACCAGGTGATTCTGTAAAAATAGGTAATGTTACTTTTGAAATTGAAGGCCAAGTAAATGCTGCACCGGGAAGTTCTGGTTTTACTTCAGCAATCGCTCCAGTTATAGTTATTCCAAAAGCCTACTTAGAAGAAACAGAATTATTAAAAACGGGTAGCCGTGTAGAATATCAACATTATTTCAAGTTACCCGCAGAGACGGATATGATTGCGCTTACCAAAGCTATTTCGCCCAAGTTGCGTACTTTTTCTTATCGTTGGACAACCGTTGAAGAACGAAAAGAAAATGTAGCGGAAGCGTTCGACAATTTAGCCAACTTTCTAAACTTGATTGGATTTATTGCCTTACTACTTGGTTGCATTGGCGTGGCTTCTGCTGTTCATATTTACATAAAAGACAAACTCGCTACAGTTGCAATTCTACGTACACTTGGTGCTAGTGGTCGTCAAGCCTTTTGGATTTACCTGATTCAAATTATCTTCATGGGCTTGATTGGTGCTGCTATTGGTGCTGCGATTGGTAGTTTGTTGCAACTTGCGATTCCACTTGTACTTGCCGATTTTTTGCCTTTACAAAATGTAAGTGCTTCTGTTTCGCTTACTGCTATTTTACAAGGTATTTTTACTGGACTAGGTATCGCAGTTTTGTTCGCCTTGTTACCCTTATTGGCTATTCGCAAAACATCACCTTTGCGTACGCTCCGCGCAAGTTATGAAGAACCTGATAGCAAACGTGACCCCTTGGCTTGGTTGGTTTATTTGCTGATCTTTTTGTTTATGCTTTCATTTTCGTGGTTTCAAACGGGAGGAGGTATTCAAGCCCTTGCATTTCCATTAGCTATATTTGCAGCATTCTTAGTACTCGCAGGTATTGCACAATTAGTGATTTGGTTTGTAAAGAAGTTTTTTCCGAGAAACTGGAGTTATGTTTGGCGACAAGGTATTGCCAATTTATACCGTCCAAATAATCAGACATTGATTCTCATTGTCTCTATTGGACTAGGAACGTCCTTGATCTCCACTTTGTTTTTCGTACAAGATTTGTTGTTAAAACAGGTGGAAGTTTCTGGTAGCGGCAGCATGCCCAACATGATTCTTTTCGACATTCAAAACGAGCAAAAAGAAGCAGTTGCTGATTTGACTACTTCTTATGGCTTGCCCCTTATACAGCAAGTACCAATCATCACAACTCGAGTGGCGAGTGTAAATGGTGTTTCAAAATCAGAGAATCAAAAAGACTCGCTTTCTGAAGTTAGCAACTGGGTTTATCGCCGAGAGTTTAGATGCACCTATCGAGATACCTTGATTGAATCAGAAACCATCCTTGAAGGTGAATGGGCTGGAGAAAAAACAGCCGATGGTACTATATACGTTTCCTTGGCGGAAGATGTGGCTGACAATATGAATGCTTATATCGGCATGCCGCTCACTTTTAATATTCAGGGGGCTATGATTGAAACAGAAGTTGGCAGTATCCGAAAGATTGATTGGAAGCGTATGCAAACTAATTTCTTTGTTGTATTTCCGAAAGGTGTATTAGAAAAAGCCCCGCAATTTCATGTGGTTGTTTCACGAGTAGAAGATCCAGAACTGTCAGCTGAATTCCAACAGAAATTAGTGGCTCAGTTTCCGAATGTTATGGCAATGGATTTATCAACAGTACTTCAATCTGTTGATAATATTTTGACGAAAGTCTCCTTTGTCATTCGCTTCATGGCTTTGTTTAGTATCCTTACTGGTCTTATGGTTTTGATCAGCTCTGTGGTACTTAGCAAGTATCAGCGCATTCGCGAAAGTGTACTACTACGTACTCTCGGTGCTAGTGGTCGACAAATTCTCAGCATTAATGCTTTGGAATATTTTCTTTTGGGAGCGCTGGCTTCGTTGACGGGAATTATGCTTTCTTTTGTTGGTGCTTGGCTTTTGGCCAAATTCACTTTTAATATTTCGTTTGAACCAAATTTAATTCCACCTCTTTTGGTCTTTATTGGTATTACCTTACTGACCGTATTTATTGGTGTGGTAAATAGTCGTGGAATTTTGAACACGCC
>CAKZUK010000171.1 GCA_937921775.1 uncultured Saprospiraceae bacterium | reverse complement strand
AAAGTTTAAGCGCCTTTAAGTGCGGCTCCATATATTGGACATTCCCATTGCAGTGGCAGTTTCCCCACGATTCGTGGCTCCGCATAGGGTTTATTCTTCCGCGTTAAGAAACCCTGAGTTCCGTCACGGGCAGACTCCACTCACGCGGGTTGGGTTTCCTGAAGACAGGCTCAAAGCTATATCCTTATCAACTGAATACTTAGGCTTTGTCTCAATTTAGAAAACAATACAGGGAAGCCTCCGTTACAATTAAATGGTATTCGTCAAAGAACCTTATATTTGAAGAAAAATAATTCACCGATGAAAATTAAAAAACTAATCTCCTTTCTTGAATCTGTGGCTCCACCATCTTATCAGGAGAGCTACGATAATTCGGGGCTTCTCGTGGGTAATCCGGAAGTACATATAAAAGGAGTCTTAATTTCCCTCGATTCTACGGAAGCGATTGTAGAAGAGGCTATTGCAAAAAAATGTAACGTCATTGTGGCGCACCACCCTATCATATTTAAAGGGCTAAAAAGAATTACAGGCAAAACCTATATCGAACGGGTAATAATCAAAGCGATTAAAAACGATATTGCGATTTACGCGATCCATACCAACCTTGACAATGTATTTCGCAATGGCGTAAATGCTAAGATTGCAGAGAAACTAGGACTAAGCAATACCCGAATTCTAGCTCCCAAATCAGGCTTGAAAAAATTAAGTACCTATGTCCCTTCTGGTTATTCCGAAAAGGTACGACAAGCACTTTTCACTGCTGGAGCTGGTGATGTTTCTGGATTTGAACATCTGAGTCACGCTTCACTTGGTGTCGGAACTGAAAATGGTGGCGCTGCCAGTACAGAGGTAAAGTTGGAGGTACTTTTCCAACCAGCGCTCAAAGCTCAGGTCATAAATGCACTAAACTCCTCACATCCGAATAGTAAAGTCCCTTACGAAATTAGTCAAATAGATAATACAAATACACTCGTCGGCTCAGGCATCATAGGCACCGTGACTAAGCCACTCTACGAAATTCCGTTTTTACGCAAAGTCGCCAAAACGATGAATACACCCTGCATCCGTTATACCCGTTTGCGTCGCAAAAAAGTACAAACCGTTGCTATATGCGGAGGGGCTGGTAGCTTTTTATTGCCAATGGCTATTGCCCAAAAAGCAGACCTTTTCATAACAGGCGATTATAAATACCACGAATTCTTTGATGCAGATGACAAAATAGTAATTGCTGACATCGGTCATTATGAGAGTGAACAGTACACAATCGACCTACTTTTTGAGCTTATAACAGAGAAATTTAGTAACTTTGCGGCCTATTGTACTGAAGTTGACACTAATCCTGTCCACTACCTGTGCTAAGCTACTGATAGTCAACTCGTTGCATTTCGAGCTTTTTCTATCAACTCTAACCATAAAATAATACTTTCTATGTCTAGTAAAACTAATGTCAAGGATACAGCCATTGAAGACAAGCTGAAGGATCTATTCAACTTGCAACAAATTGATTCTCAGATAGATCAATTTGCCATTCTCAAGGGTGAACTTCCAATGGAAGTAAGTGATTTGGAAGATGAGATTGTTGGTTTAGAAACCAGAATCAATAAACTATCCGCCAATGTGAGTGATTTGGAAGGTGACTTGTCTCGCCACAAAAGTAATATAAAGGAAGCTGAAGCATTGATTGCTAGGTACGAGAAGCAGATGGACAATGTGAAGAACAATCGTGAATACGATGCTTTGTCTAAAGAATTGGAACTACAGCGTCTTGAAATTCAACTTTCTGAAAAGAAAATGAGAGAGCTTTCTGGCTATATCAGTGCAAAGCAGGAAACCTTGAAAACGGCTCAAGATCGATTGACATCTAAGCAAGAAGAGCTAACGATTAAAAAAGTAGAGCTTGAGCAGATTATCGAGAAGACGGATAAGGAAGAGCAAAAGCTAATGAAGAAGTCTGAAAAGACAAAGAAGAATATCGAAGAGCGTTTACTAAAGGCTTACACTAAAATCCGTGGTGCTTACCGTAATGGATTAGCTGTAGTAACTATAGAGCGTGATTCTTGTGGTGGTTGTTTCAACAAAATTCCACCTCAGATTCAACTGGAGATCAACATGATGAAAAAGGTTATTGCTTGTGAGCACTGTGGCCGTGTCATCGTTGATGATTCTATTGCTGGTATCATTCGCCCGATTGAGGTGGAGCCGGTTAAGAAGAAAACAACTCGAAGAAAGAAGGTTACTCCTAAAACTCCTCTTTAATCGTTTCTTTTCAAAAAATATTAAAAAAATACCTCGGACTTTTGTTCGGGGTATTTTTTTGTCCTCTGAGGATGATGGGAAAAACAGAAAAAATCAATGGGGATACAAAACAACGAGGAAGGCCATTTTTTCGTTAAAGAGGTAGCAAACAAGAATTATGCACAAGACCATTTTACTTTTTACATTTTTACTCCTCTCGCTTGTAGCGCAAGCGACTGGTGGGCGTTTTGAGTTTACAGCAGCAGCACGATCTGCTTATGACAAGACTACAAGTCTTCGTTTGGACGAGGCCCGAGCTGAATTAGATCTCATTAAAACCAATGATCCGGAGAACCTGATTGCTTATCACATCGAAAATTATATTGATCTTTTTACCATTTTCATAAATGAAGATGAGAAAGAGTTTGACCGTTTGGAAAAGAATAAAGATCGGCGACTGGATAAAATAAAGTCTGGTGATAAAAATTCTCCTTACTATTTGTATACACAAGCTGAGATCAAATTACAGTGGGCACTAGTTCGTCTAAAGTTTGGAGAATACTTTACGGCTTTGATGGAAATCAAATCAGCCTACAAGCAACTCGAAAAAAACGAGGATAAGTTCCCCGAATTTGTGCCCAACAAAAAAAGCCTTTCCATCATGCACGCCATGATAGGAACCGTTCCAGATAATTATCGTTGGGGTGTAAAATTTCTAAGCGGGATGGACGGTACGATTGATCAAGGGCTACGAGAAATGAAAGAAGTACTCGACTACGCCAGCAACAATGATTTTATTTTTGAGCAGGAAGCTATGGTGATGCATGCGTTTTTGATGCTCCATCTTAACAATAAAGATGCGGAGGCATGGAATCTTATATCTGAGAGTAAACTAAACCCGAAAGAAAGTTCGCTCGCTTGCTTTGCTCTAGCTAATCTAGCAATGCGAACGGGACGAAACGATGAAGCTATTCGCATTTTAGAACAACGACCAAGAAGTGCAGCATATCATCCTTTCCATTATCTCGATTATATGTTGGGCTTGGCTAAGTTACATCGCCTTGATGCAGATGCAGATGTTTACATCCAAAAATTTCTCAACAACTTTCGTGGTAAAAATTACATCAAAGAAGCTTATCAAAAACTGGCTTGGAATGAAATAATACAGGATAATCCTACTGCTTACCATAGATACATGAAGGCTTGCAAGACTCAAGGTCATACCACTGTGGAAAGCGACAAGACCGCCAACAAGGAAGCCAAACTTGGTGTTGCTCCCAATAAAATTTTGCTCAAAGCTCGCTTGCTTTTCGATGGTGGTTATTACCAAAAAGCTTACGAGCTCTTACAAGCACTTTCCAATGATGACTTCTCAACTATAAAAACAAAACTGGAGCATCATTATCGACTCGGTCGAATCACGCACAACATGAAGCGCTATGATGAGGCTAGCAAATATTATCAAACTACAATTGCCAAGGGTTCTGATCAGAGTTATTTTTATGCTTGTAATTCGGCTTTGCAGTTGGGCAAGATGCATGAGGGTTTGGAGCAATACAGTACAGCTAAGCAGTTTTACAAGAAGTGCCTCAGCTTGAGTCCAGATGAGTATAAGAATGGCTTACATCAGCAGGCTAAGGCTGGCTTGAATCGGCTTCGTAAGCGATAAGACTTGCCCTCTCACGGGGATGGGACCTGTCGAGCTAGCGCCTTTTCGTCAGACGGGCACGGATGGAACAGACCTTAACGGATTTTCCCTCTATCGTGATTTTTTTGGTCGCAGAAAAAATCCTTCCTCATCCGTTCTATCCCTTAGATCCCTGTCCTATCCTATATATGGAGGTGCTGAAAGGTGAAAAAGCAGAAAAATCAGTAAATTTTATTGTGAATACTATAGCACACCAATATAAAAAGCATTATATTTGCAGTCGCTTAAGCAAAATGGCGAGGTAGCTCAGCTGGTTAGAGCGCAGCATTCATAATGCTGAGGTCGAGAGTTCAAGTCTCTCTCTCGCTACAAAGCAAAACAATCCACTTAGAATCTGATGATTTTGGGTGGATTTTTTTTGTGGGGCCTCCTTACAGGTGTCGTTTTTTTTTTACACTAAAATAAACTCCGGCTCACCAATCTCGATGCCTTTCTCAAATAGCGGGGACTCAATGATCCCCCAACCTTGTTTATCGGAATCCCTTTGAATAGTTACGATTAATTTAACTCCAAGGCATTGCGGGATGGTTTTCAATCAGATAATTTAAGTGCCGATAATTGTCCTTCAGTAAACTAGAGAAAAACAAACTGAATCAAGCTAAGTTAAAGTTCAATAATCGTCAGCGACTAGACTAAACCTGTTTCAAACCAAAAGTTTTTCGAACCTGAGCAATCATTTGCCCTTCGGTCATAGAATCAGCCGTCTCCGTCTTTCGGACAACAAATGTCAATGTCTTGTTTTTATTAATCGCATCCAATAGCTTAAGCTTGGTGTCCGCTGGACCAAAAAGATACAATTCATCTGCGTCTTTCACCGTAGTCATAATTTGTTGAAAATACTCACTCAGTTGATGCTTGTGTCGTTCCAAAGATTTCTTTTCGGACACTACGTCCATTGGTCCATAAGGCGTTTTGGAACGGGCGCCACCAACAACATGGAAATTCTCAATACTAGAGCTTATTGTTTTTACCGTTTTTTCTCCATTCAGAAAAGCTATTAAAAAAGCTTGTTTTTGGTCTAACCAAATGCCTATTTGAGTTTTCATTATTTGTTGTTTTAAAGTGATGAAATTTGTTTTTTAGCTAATCAGTTCGAAGACGGAAGACCGAAATTTCCTGCGGTCGCATATCCGCATCTTCCTAGTAAGGCAAACTTGATTTACACATTCCTTACTTGAAATTCAAAGGCAATTTTCAATCATCGATTCCTAGCCTGATGATTTCTCCTGAAATTTCACAGGACATTCCGACTGTGTTATAAATTGTTCCAAACTTTTCGATATTCCTTTTCAATAATTTCGTATTAAGATTTTGATCAGCACTAAATATTTCTAACTCATATCGAATATTATCTAGCCTTGGGGGCTGTTCCAAGCGAACTGCTTCAACATGAATCATTGCTTTTTTATATTCAAATTTTAATAAGTCAGAAAACCGTTCTACATTCTTCAGGAGACAGGATGCAAAGGCGCCCAGAAACAGTTCGGTAGGGTTCGGTAATGACTCTGCAGTCTTTTCGCTTGTCCCAAAATTAATGTTCGATTTTTTTATTGTCAATGATGCATCGTTTCCTGCAATTGACGTAGCTTTTATTGAGTAATTCATTTTATGATATTTAATTCTGAAAATAGCCCTATGAGCAACTAAATATATTGACAATGATCAAACTAGTTATTAATTTTTTCTTAGCATTTTAGATACTGCTCTTTACTAAGTCTTCAAACACAAGATTTCTTTTACCTATTACATTACAATCAGATTTAGCCTCCCCTCCTCTACTTTTTCAAAACTAAAAATGGCACCTTTGTATGAATCGCCATCTGCTTGGTGACACTTTTAGCAAACAAACGTTCCCACAAGCTATGCTCCGGCTGATACATCACAAGTAAATCGACTTGTTGATTTTTGATAAAATCGTTTAGATCACTTTCCAAATCCTTAGCTGGAATATTGTGAATTTCAACTTTTGTATCTGGGCTTTGATTCTCTAAAAAAGCTTCCATATCTTTTAGTTCCTGATGAGCATAGAGGGCACCATCTTTATTAAAATTAAAATGCACTAAATGAATAAGAGGCTTGAAGACTTCTAATAACTGAAGGGACTTCCATACTTCATAAGGGTCAGCTTGCAATAAATTACTTGCATATGCCACTTCTAGTGGGTCTTCAAAAAGTGCATCCTCTGGAATCACTAAAACGGGACAATGTGCTCGTTCAACAACAGATGCTGCTACACTCCCCATCCATTTTTCGATGCGGCTACGGTTCTCTCCCCTACTTCCAATAATAATGAGATCAGCATAATCTCTTTGGGCTATCCTTACAATTTCAGAAGTTGGGGCTCCCACTTCCATATCACTGGTGATGTTCGGAGCGTTTTTTAGTTGTTCCAAAACTTGAGTCATTCCATTTTCAATAAATCTACTAAGTTGGACTCTGTCTGCTTCTATCTGATGTTGTGTCCGCTGAGCAACCATTACAGGAAAATCGAGCGACTCTCCTTGGGGGAATACCACATGCAGTACTTCAATATTTGCCTTCATCTTATCAGCTAATAATAATGCATATCGAAAAGCGTTGGCTGCTGGTTCAGAAAAATCCGTTGGGAACAATATCTTTTTACTTTTTTTCATGTCTTTCTTTTTTGGTTAAAACCTATGTCAAAAATAAGTCAACTAAACTTTTGAAGAGTTGACAAAAATCACTAACCCTGAAGATATTCGTCATCATAATAAAAAAAGTAAATTCGTAATATTGTAGTGAATGATTAACGTTTTTTCTTTCTAAAATATCCAAACGTAAAACCTTCCTCGTCATTAATAAAACAATCATTTTACAAATGAAAGATACCACCAAGACAATCACTAAAAAAGTCGTCAAAGCCTATTCTATCAATCAAGCTCTTGTTGGTCTAGGACTAAAAGAAGCAGATGCATCAACCTTGAGATATCTGAACTATTTTATTTCACAAATACCAATCATGTCTGCTGATTTCATGTATGTGCATCCAAAGCATAATCTACTTACAGCCTTATACGAGAAGGAGACACAAATGCTCATCAGCAAATACAGCATAGATAAGTGCCGGAAAGACCAAATGAAAGAGGAAGTGAAAGCTGCTTTACCTAACCGGAAAGACATTTTCATAGAATACGATATCAAGGAAGGAGATCCTTTAGAAGAAATAACAAAAGCATCCCAAGCTATAAATTCGGACTTAATTGTCATTGGTCAGAAAGCAGGTGCTTCACCGCATGGCATTTTAGCAAAAAACCTGGCGCGCAGCAGTACTACTAACCTTTTGATTGTTCCTCAAAGTGCAAAAACTTCTATTACAAACATTCTTATTCCAATTGACTTTTCTGAAACATCGGACAAGGCATTAGAGCTTGCGATTGCAATACATAAGCGATTGACTAAGCCTGCAAAGATTACCTGTCTACACGTTTACGATATGCCAAACAATAATTTCTTCAGAGATGAAGCTCCATGGGCAGAAATAAAAAAAGACATTGAGCGCAACCTGATTGATGGCTTCCATGTTTTTCTAAAAAATATAGCCGACGATTATAGACAAAACATTGAGATAGTTCTAGTCGAAAGAAAAATAAGCGGTACCGCTTATTATATTACAAAATATGCCAACAAGAACGAGGTTGACTTCATGATAATGGGTGCTAGAGGGCATTCCAAAGTACACTTATTACTCATGGGATCTGTAACAGAAGCTGTTATTGACTTGAATGATACTATCCCGACTTTGATTACACACTAAAAGAAAGTCAAGGAGTAGAAATAGAAAAACGGTTTCTTTAAAGACTTAAGGAAACCGTTTTTTTTATTTCTTCAAGCAAGAATTTACTTCTTCAAAGCATAGAATGATTCTGTAGAATCAAAGTCTCCAAACATAGCCATAAAGTTTAAGTAAGCTGGCTCTAAGGCTAAAGCCGCATCTGCAAATTTACATCGATCTGCAGCATCTATCGATTCAAATAATGCGACCAAGGCTATGCTAAACTTCTCCTTTTGATAATTTACATATCGCAATTCATCTGGCGTACATTCAATCAAACCTTTATCATAGGAACTATTCAAAACATTGACCCAGGCTTTTTCTAATTCTTCACCCAACATTTCAAATTCGTTAAACTCTAGTAAGTCGATCATTTGATCATTAGACACGTCAATCACCATATACATACTTACTTCCAAATCCCAAACATAGTCTAGGTAATAATCTTCTATACCGGACCGGAAGCGTAAATCTGCTAATTCATAACGAGCATGGTCCAGCTGAATTAAAGCGCGATAAGCATCTTTTTCCTGGAGTGCACAATTTGCACCTTCCAACCAGGCACCAATCAGTCGAACGGTTTCATCCCAATTCTTTGACTCCTTATTTACAAAATGTGCTGGAGACTGATAATGTTGCCATCTTGATATTAACGGATACATTGCCTTCTCTGCAGCTGACAACTCACCAATACTAGCATAATAAAAAACAGGAATAAAGGCACGATCGAATTTAATCATATCATTGCGAACATGCTTATCTTTACAAGAAGTAATCGTCAACAAAAACAGGGCAAAAATAAAGTAATATTGTGGCTTTTTCATTTTACAATTGTTTTGTTATTAATATTTCATACCGAAGTCATTTAATACTTATCATAAACAACTAACAGTGGTACTTTGCAATCAAAAACTTCAGTATTAACCTTAGACTTGTGGAACAAATTTCCAATAAATCCTCTTTCTCTATGGACCATGCATAGCAAATCTGCATCGACTCGATCTACAAATCTGTCAACGCCTTCTTTTACACTATCACTGTAAACCGTATTATAAGTGTGCGGTACTTCCGATAAAAACATATCGATACCTGCATCAACACCGGCACTACTAGCGACCATTTCTTTTTCTACATGTAAAACACTGATATGGGCTTCATAGCTTTTTGCAAATTCAGTCAAAGGGCGGAGTACATCTTTACTACTGATCACCTTATCATCAACAGCTAGTGTAATGTCTTTAATCTGGTGATAGGAGCAAGTTTTGGGAATAGACAATACAGGTATTTCTGATTTCCCAATGACCTTAGAGGTGTTGGAGCCCATAAATATTCCTTTGACAGCACTAGCGCCCTGTGTTCCCATCACGATCAAATCTGCACCGATACCTTTAGCAAAACTATTGATGGTTTGATAGGTATACCCTTCTATGGCTGTCGCTTCTATACTTGAATTTCGAATAAAACGGCCTTTGTATTCTTTAATAATCTTGGCCAAGTCTTCTTCTGCATCTTTCTTCATAATATCTCGAATTGAAACCAAGACCCCTGTTTGAGTTCGCACTTCAAAGACATGGATTAAATGAATTTTACTGTCAAAATGAATCGCCAGATTAATGGCATATTCCAATGCATTATTTGCATTGTCTGAAAAGTCTGTGGGTACTACTATGTTTTTCATATTTTGATAATTTTATTTTTTAAGTTGTTTATAAGCTGGATAATGATATACCATCAAAGGGTGCTTCATATCTAGAGCCATGTTCTTACTTTCACTTTTCCCCATTAGGGAATCAAAAAAACCTCTTTGCTTATTGACCAACACGATCAAGTCAATTTTATTCTCATCTGCATATTGGTTTAGCCCATTCACTACAGAATCGTTTTTTACTAGATCCATATTAAAGGAGAATGCAGGATCTCCTCCCTTAAATAATTGGTCGAAAATTTCTTTTTTAGTTTCTTGAAAATCTTCTCCTGACTCTTTACCTTTTACGTGGACAAAATGAACAGCGGAGCGGAAAAGGTTTGAAAAATTGATAATCTCCCTCAACATTGACTTTGGAGACGACTCGAAATTACTCGCATACAAGATGTTTTGAAAAGGGCGATACTTGGCCTTTTCGGGGATTAGTAAAACCGGACTATGTGCCCTTTGGGCAACCCTGGAACCTACAGATCCGAGCATATAAGCTCCTAATTCATGTTTACCCGTAGTTCCCATTACAATCAAAAAAACATCATCCGCTTTGCTTTGTTGCACAATAAGTGGCACTGCTGCACTTCTCTTTATATGCTTGTTGATCACTACTTTTGTCAAAATCGTTCCCAGCTCATCTTCTTTATATTTTCCAATGAAAGTATCCATTTTGGCCTGAACAGTTTTCGCCATTCCGGATTCAGCCATCAAAGATGTGACCGTATTATTTGTATAAGAAACTGAGTAAGCATGTATCAGTTCTAAAGTACAATTGAACACCTTTGCCAACTCTCTTGCGTAGCAATAGGCATTATGAGATACAGGTGAAAAATCTACTGGCACTAATATTTTACGTTTCATATTCTCTATTTATTTAAAGTTAGCTACGAAGCTTTTGAAGCTCTGACCTTTATATTAAGTTGAAGGTTCTTTGAATTTACCGATGGCACAACTCACATAAGATTTCCCCTTTTGCACCAATGTTGAGGTTCCTCTCTGTGGGTATCCCATTTTACTCAGACGCTCTAAGAAAACAGTGTATTCGTTTTGTCCATCATGATCTATTTCTATCATACCTTTTTCTTCATGCACAAGAACATTTTCAACTCCCTCCAACTTCAGCAATCCGTCTTTAATACTGGCCGCACAAGCACCACATTTTAGATTATCTACAAACAATTTTTCTTTTTTCATGATCTTTTTTCTGCAAGGTCTACCTTTTCGCAGGCTATGGCAATGACTTTAATCAACCTTTTTGATGACTTAACTCAGCCTTAAACCTATTGACAAAAGTCACCTTGCTAGATGACAATGCTTATCGTCATCTATATAGAATCAACCGAACTTGCCTTTGATAAATAATTACTTATTTAAAACAAACACAGATGAATATTCTCGCTCCAATTTCTAGCATCATGACTACTGAAGTAATTACAGTAGCACCAAAAGATAAATTGCAAATAGTTCAAGATATTTTTGACGACTATAGAATTCACCATCTTCCGGTGCTAGATGAGGAAAAAGTAGTTGGAATACTTAGTAAGACTGACTTACTCTATTTTTTGAAAGGAAAGTCCTATGACAAGTATGAAGAGCATCTAAATAAGGTCCGCTTAAAAAATTATTCAGTCGAAGAGATAATGACTTCAGGAGTAGCTACATTAAAGCCTTCTGATTTTATTCGAACTGCTTTAAATATTTTTAAAGAAAACTTATTTCATGCATTACCTGTGATAGACGATGGAAAACTGGTCGGTATTATTTCTTCTCAAGACATCATTATTTCACTAGCTAATCAAAAAGCTATAAGCTCTTAAATTATGAATTCTAATACACCTGTTTCTGAAGTCATGACGGAATTTACACTTTCAATAAATCCTGAAGACAAGCTTAATGTTATTCAAAACATTTTCAAAAAACATCTTTTCCATCACCTTCCGGTTGTTGATAAAAACCATCGGGTCGTCGGGATCATCAGTAAATCTGACCTACATCTGTTTTTCAAACAATTGACAGACAAGAGCTCCGGAAGAGCTTATTCAATGCTCACCATCGGCAGTACAAAGGCAGAAGATATAATGACAGAAGATCCTATGGTCATTGAGCCCGAAGATACGCTTGGTCTAGCAGCAGATATTTTTATGGCCAATACTATTCATGCACTACCAGTAGTAGAGGATGACAAACTGGTGGGCATTGTGACAACCCACGATCTATTGAACTATGCCTTTAAAGAGGTGGCTTATAAAGAAAGTTAAACTATAAAATGACAGAACGAATAACTCGCAGATCCATAAATACTACTTGCGCACACTGCGGAGATCACTGCACAGATGAGCGACTGATCAAGCTGGAACAATCGTTTTGCTGTACAGGTTGCCAAATGGTTTACCATTTATTACAAAACAATGGATTGTCTCAATACTATGATCTTGAAAATACGCCCGGCGTATCATTAAAAAGTATCAAGGAAGCAAAATTTGTTTATCTGGATACCCCTGAGGTACATTCCGGGCTTTTAGATTTTTCAGATGGAAAAATGGCTAAGATCACTTTTTACATTCCAGATATTCATTGTGCTTCATGTATCTGGTTATTGGAAAATTTACATCAACTTGAAAATGGAATCACCCAGTCGACCGTCAATTTTTTAAAGAAAGAAGTTTTCATTAACTTCAATCTTCAAGAAATAAAACTCAGCAAAATAGCGGCCCTACTTCATCGTATTGGCTATCCTGCGAACATCAATCTTGCAGACATTGACAAAGAAGATAAGCCCATCATTTCTAAAGATTTGTACTACAAAATAGGTCTTACCGGATTTATTTTTGGCAATATTATGTTCATGAGTTTTCCTGAGTATCTAGGTTTAGACAAAAGTCAGGATGCATTCTATTTTCAATTTTTTGCTTACTTCAATTTAATACTTGGACTCCCCTTGATCTTTTATAGTGGATGGGATTATCTTCGTTCTGCTTTTTTGGGTTTAATACAAAACACCTTAAACATAGACGTCCCTATTTCTATTGGAATTCTTAGTCTTTTTGGTAGATCGCTTTATGAAATACTCTCAAGCACTGGCCCCGGATATATGGACTCGCTCGCTGGCTTGATTTTCTTTTTGTTAGTTGGAAAATGGTTTCAACAAAAAACCTATCACAGCATTTCTTTTGAGCGAGACTACCAATCCTACTTTCCTATCGCTGCAAATAAAATCGAAGACGAAATAGAAAAACCCGTTTCTTTAAAGCAGCTAAATACAAATGATAAAATCAGAGTTCGGCATCAGGAATTAATTCCCGCTGACGGTATCTTACTAAAAGGAGAAGCTTACATTGATTATAGCTTTGTCACCGGAGAATCCGCTCCGGTTCATGTACAAAAGGGTGAACTTATATATGCAGGAGGAAGACAAAACGGAAGCTCTATTGATATTAAACTTACCAAAGCCGTCATCCAATCCTACCTTGTTCAACTCTGGAACGAACATAGCTTCGAACATAAAAACCAAAATCAACACAGTAGTCTTTTAGCAAATACAGTTGGCAAATATTTCACCATTGCCATCTTAGTTATTGCATTTATAACGCTATTCTACTGGTTACCCATCGATAGTGTAAAGGCGATCAATGCTTTTTCAGCCGTCTTAATTATTGCCTGCCCTTGTGCCGTTGCTTTGTCTATTCCTTTCACCTTTGGGAACGTACTCCGTATCCTTGGGCGAAATAAAATATTTCTAAAAAGTACTGGCGTTATTGAAAACATACAGCGTGTCACCCACATCGTTTTTGACAAAACAGGAACACTTACAGAACGAAAAGAAAAATTAAACTTTCATGGTATTCTCACTCCAAATGAAGCGGCAATGATCAAGTCGCTAGCCAGTCAATCTTCTCATCCGAGGAGCCAGCAAATCCAACAATATTTTTCAGAAAAGGCTAACTTAAAAGTCAGTAGTTTCAAAGATATTCCAGGGAAGGGAATTGAAGGTTTGATAGACGGAAAATTAGTTGCTATCTATAAATTTCACAGAGGAACAGCTGTCAGCATCAACGGTAAAAAAAATGGTTATTTCGAACATTCACCAATTTTAAGAAAAGGTTTAGCTAAAGTGATTCGAGAACTTCAAAAAAATTATACGCTCTCACTCCTATCAGGGGATCACAATAGACATGAGTCTTATTTCAAAAAAATATTTCCAACTAATAGTGAATTGCATTTCGATGCTAATCCAAAAACCAAACTACATTTCATCAAAGATTTGCAAGCCAATGGTGCTATAGTCATGATGATTGGAGATGGACTAAATGATGCAGGTGCTTTGCAACAGGCCGATGTAGGACTAGTCATCAGTGAAGACAACAATAATTTTTCTCCTTCCTGTGATGGTGTACTTTCTGCCACTATTTTCAATCAATTCACTTCTTTCATAGAATACATTCAAAGCAGTCGAAAAGTCATTTACATGTCTTATGGATTTGCATTGCTATACAATATAGTTGGGTTGAGCTATGCCGTTCAAGGAAATTTATCTCCTGTAATTGCAGCTATACTAATGCCACTTAGTTCTATAAGTATCATCATTCTTGGAGTTATGGGAAGTTGGATTTTGAGTAAAAAAATAAATCTCTAATTATCATTCCATAGCAATACAAATCACCGCCTAGCATGACAAAAGTCATTAGCTCTTTTCGATAGACAAAGTACCTTGTGACTCAATAAAGAAAGAAAAAAATGAAGATCATTTTACTATTGATTGCTATCAGTTTACTGGTAGCCCTTGGATTCCTATGCGCCTTCTTCTGGGCTGTCAATGACGGACAATACGAAGATGACTACACACCTTCTGTTCGGATTTTATTTGAGGACAGAAAGGTGAAAAAAAAATAAACAACTACCAACATGCTAATACTTCAGATCATAAGCTACAACACTTTTACTCTTTTCTTTGGTGCATTACTCTACTTAAGTGCTAGGCCAAAATTAATTTACAGTTTAATCGCTGAGTCTTTTCAGCCTACTCTTCCTAATTTTTAGGCTACAGCCAAAAGGATGAAACCTAAAAATTAGTCGATTAGACTAAAAATACTTCACTGATTAATGTAAAAATAATTATGTCCCAGCACTTATCAAAAAGAAACAAAACATCAAGCAAACTTGTCATTATAAAATCGAGCAACTAACATGTCTAAATTAGAAAAATTTTATTACGATAATGCCATCGTCAAAAACTTCGCCTATGCTACTGCACTTTGGGGTGTAGTGGGTATGAGTGTAGGTTTACTGGCAGCATTGCAATTGGTTTTCCCTTCTCTAAATTTTGGAATAGCGGAAACTACCTATGGACGAATTCGGCCTTTACATACCAACGCTGTCATTTTTGCCTTTGTTGGTAATGGTATTTTCATGGGTGTCTATCACTCTCTTCAGCGATTGGTCAAGGCCCGAATGTTTAGTGATAAACTTAGTACATTTCATTTCTGGGGCTGGCAATTGATTATTGTTGCTGCTGCGATCACCTTACCTCTGGGATACACTAGTGCTAATGAATATGCCGAATTGGAATGGCCCATTGATATCGCCATTGCAGTGGTATGGATTGCTTTTGGAATCAACATGTTCGGTACCATTATGAAACGAAGAGAGAATCACTTGTATGTTGCCATTTGGTTTTACATAGCAACTTGGGTGACGGTAACTGTTCTTCATGTTTTCAACAATATTGAGATTCCAGTGCATGGACTTAAAAGTATTCCAGTGCTAGCTGGAGTACAGGGAGCGCTAGTACAATGGTGGTATGGCCATAATGCGGTTGCCTTCTTTTTGACTACGCCTTATCTGGGATTGATGTATTACTATTTGCCAAAAGCAGCAAATCGTCCTGTCTATTCTTATCGATTATCCATCATTCACTTTTGGGCTTTGATCTTCATTTACATTTGGGCTGGACCCCATCACTTGTTATACACTTCTTTACCTGATTGGGCACAATCACTTGGAGTAGCTTTTTCAATGATGCTTATCGCTCCCTCTTGGGGTGGAATGCTCAATGGCTTGCTCACTTTGCGTGGCGCCTGGGATAGAGTACGAAATGACCCAATTCTAAAGTTCATGGTTGTAGCAGTCACCGCTTACGGGATGGCCACTTTTGAAGGACCGATGATGTCTATCAAATCTGTAAATGCGATTAGTCACTATACCGATTGGACCGTAGGTCATGTACATATTGGTACACTCGGTTGGAATGGAATGTTGACTTTTGGAATACTGTATTGGTTATTACCTCGAATTTTTGATACCAAACTATATTCCGTAAAACTGGCCAATATTCATTTCTGGATTGCGACTTTAGGTACTTTATTTTATACCATTCCATTGTATGTAGCTGGTTGGACACAAAGTTTAATGTGGAAACAATTTACAGAAGATGGCTTTTTGAAATATGGTAATTTTCTGGAAACAGTTACTCAAATTATTCCAATGTATGCCATGCGTGCATTAGGGGGCACGATCTATCTTGCTGGTGTCTTTTTGATGGTTTACAATCTAATGAAAACCGTTAAAAGCGGAAAGCTGATTGCCAATGAGATGGTAGAAGCTGCACCAAGGATTGCACATGTTAAACACAAGGGAGAGCACTGGCACAGATGGATTGAAAGACGACCAGTTCAGTTATTAGTTGGTTCATTAATCGTTGTTTTGATTGGTGGCTTGGTGGAAGTTTTCCCAATGATTTTAGTGGAGGAGAATGTGCCTAAGATTGCATCTGTACAACCTTATACGCCTCTTGAGTTGGAAGGTAGAGACATTTACATCCGCGAAGGCTGTGTGGGTTGTCACTCCCAGATGATTCGACCTTTCCGATCGGAAACTGAGCGCTATGGTGAATACTCTAAATCTGGTGAATTTATTTATGATCGTCCATTCTTGTGGGGCTCCAAAAGAACTGGGCCAGACCTCCATCGTATTGGTGGAAAATATCCTGACAGTTGGCATTACAACCATATGCTTGATCCGGAAAGTATGTCGCCAGGTTCGATTATGCCACCCTACCCTTGGCTATTGGAGGACGATCTAAACCTTGCATATACTGCTCGGAAGATGAAAGTACTTCGACAACTAGGTACTCCCTATCCAGAGGAATTTGAAACCAACCCCTTTGATGACATGAAAGAGCAAGCAGAGGGAATTGCGGAGCGACTGAGGAAAGATGGTATAGAACAAGAAGCTTTGGAAGACAAAGAAATCATTGCCTTAATTGCTTATTTGCAACGCTTGGGAACAGATATAAAACCTAAAGTTCAGGCGGCTGAGTAGTTTTTTCGACAGGATTTTATTGAAAGTTTTGACTTACAGGATTGCTCATCCTTTGTGAACTAATAGGTACTCCTAAAACAGGTGAGCAATCCTGCTTGGCGACAGAAAGGTACTTAATCATTACAATACCTTGCTATTTCTAATCTAAGTCAAAGAGGTCAAATACTTAAAGAGATCAATTTAAAAAAAATTAAACTAATGTACAAATACATATTACAAGGAGCTGGAGACATTAACTGGATGGGGCTGTTTGCCTTGCTTACATTCTTCAGTCTTTTCGTGATTAGCGCCATCGCTATATTTGGTAGAAGTAAAGCATACATAGAAAAGATGGCGAATATGCCATTAGATGATACTCCTCCCAGTCACCCAGAAAACAGCCTACCGTATGAAAACTAGATTTAAAATAAAAAAGATATTTATCATTTCCTTAGCGAGCCTAATTTGTCTCATTCAACCATTGACTGCTACTGCTGCTGTCAACGAAGTGGTTCCAGGTGGTTTAGCTAGGATGCTTGGAGATCTATTTTTAATGTTTGGCCTATTCTTCATAGCTACCATAATTGCCTTTTTATTTTACTTCGCGTTCCAATTGATGGCAGTGCAGAAGAGACGCCTCTATAAAGAAAAAGGATTGGAATATCCAAAGAAAGTTGTGAGGGAACCACTTCTTCAACGCCTTTACAAAAAAGCTACGGCAACTATACCCCTAGAAAAAGAAGCCGATATTTTGCTTGATCATAATTATGATGGTATCCAGGAGTTAGACAACAATCTTCCGCCTTGGTGGATTGCTTTATTTTATTTAGGAGTTGCTGCGGGCACTGTTTACTTTTTGTATTACCACTACTTTGACTATGGTTTATCATCTGGAGAAGCCTATGCTTTGGAGATGAAATATGCCAATGAAGCGCAAGCTCGTTTTTTGGAGAAGCAAGCAAACCTAGTCAATGAATCGACTGTTGAAGCACTGCTAGACGAAAGCTCATTAGCGAGTGGTGCCGCCATTTTCAAAACCAGTTGTGCCGCTTGCCATGGATTTCAGGGAGAGGGATTGGTTGGTCCCAATTTGACAGACGATTACTGGATACATGGAGGAGATATTAAGTCCGTTTTTAAAACTGTAAAATATGGTGTTCCTCAAAAAGGAATGATCCCATGGAAGACACAAATGAATTCGGCATCTATGCATCAGGTGTCCAGTTATATCATGACTTTAAAAGGGACAAGTCCACCAAATCAGAAAGAAGCTCAGGGGGAATTGTACGTGGAAGAAAAACAACAGTAAATGTCAAGCAACATAAAGGATACAGAAAACTATCGCGATAAAATTGCAACGATCGATGAGCAAGGCAAACGCAATTGGATATATCCGAAAAAGCCAAAGGGCCGTTTTTACGAGTATCGAAAGTATGTCAGTTATATCTTACTTCTGTTCCTTTTCGGAATGCCATTTATCAAGTGGAGTGGAGAACCACTTTTGCTATTTAATATTTTGGAACGTCGATTTATCATTTTTGGTTTGCACTTTGCTCCTCAGGATTTCCACCTCTTCGTTTTTGGGATGTTGATTTTTATTATTTTCATTGCCTTGTTTACGGTAGTTTTCGGAAGGTTATTTTGTGGTTGGGTTTGTCCTCAGACCATTTTCATGGAAATGGTTTATCGCCGAATTGAATATTGGATAGAGGGTGATGCGAATGCCCAAAAACGGCTGAACAAATCTCCTTGGACGAGTGACAAAGTAATCAAGAAAACGGGCAAGCAGATCATTTTCTTTTTGATTGCTATTTTGATTGCTAATACCTTTTTGTCTTACATTATTGGGTTTGATCAGGTTTACAAAATAATTACCGATCCGATTGGATTACACATGAGCGGCTTTATCACCATGATTATTTTTTCTTTTGCTTTTTACTTTGTGTTTGCATACATGCGTGAACAGGTATGCGTGACTATCTGCCCTTATGGGCGCTTGCAAGGTGTTTTGCTGGACAAGAATTCTATTGCGGTCTACTATGATTTTGAGAGAGGTGAACCTCGGGGGAAGATGAAAAAATTGAAATTGAATTCAAAGACAAACTTAAATTCAAAGACAGCTACAAAGGCTGAATCACCCACTTGTAATAATCCATGTGCAGCCTGCAAAATTGGGGGATCCTGTAAAGACGATGAGGTAAAAACAACCGCTAGCTTAGCTATGTTGGAAGCCGTTCAGCCACTCGGTGATTGTATTGACTGCAAGCTCTGCGTTCAAGTTTGCCCTACTGGCATTGACATTCGTGATGGCATCCAACTCGAGTGCGTCAACTGTACCGCCTGTATGGATGCTTGCGATGAGGTGATGATAAAGATCAATCGACCGACACAACTCATTCGCTATGACAGTTACAATGGCATTGTAGAAAAAAGGAAGAAGATATGGACAAGCAGAGTGAAAGCATATTCTGTAGTACTTTTTGTTTTAGTCGCAGCTCAGGTTTTCATGTTGGCTACTCGATCTGATGTCGAAGCATTATTATTAAGAACTCCTGGGATGTTATTTCAAAAGACAAAACAAGGTGAGATCAGTAATCTGTACAACTATCAGATTATCAATAAAACCAGAAATTCTTTGCCCATAGAATTTCGCTTAGAGAATATAAAAGGGACGATCCGTTTGATTGGCGACTCCCCTATTTCAGAAAAGGATAACATGACAGAAGGTGTTTTATTTATTGACATCGCTCCTGAGAATCTGACAAATAGAAAGACAAAAATTATACTTGGGGTTTACTCAAACAACGAACGAATTGACGAAGTTAAAACCAACTTTTTAGGGCCTATAAAATAGTAAAACATCTAAATTATGAAATTCAACTGGGGAACTGGAATTACTTTATTCTACGCCAGCTTCATGGCCATCTTACTTTTTTTTGTTGTAAAAACTACGACACATGACAATAGTCTTGTGATGGAAAATTACTACGAACAAGATCTGAAATACCAATCTCATTATGACAGAGTGCTCAATACCCAAGAACTCGAGCAACAAGTTGCATTCAAAATTAACAATGCGGCACAAAACATTGAAGTTCAATTCCCTGATGAAATGAAAAAAATCACAGGTAGCATTCAACTCTTCCGACCGTCTACGAAACACAGAGATGTCTTTTTAAATCTAAAAATTAACGCAGATGGCATAATGATATTTCCAACAAAGCAATTAAAATCTGGTCGTTGGAAAATAAAAATGAATTGGCAAAACGGTGAGCGGGAATATTATTCGGAAAAAGATATTGAGCTATGATTTTCTGGTCCGCACTTTTATTAGGCCTGGGAGGAAGCATACATTGTGTAGCGATGTGTGGCCCGATTGCGATGGCTTTGCCACTTACAGCGAGAGAGAAACGACTTGTAATTTTTCAATCTTTGTTGTATAATTTAGGTCGGATTAGTACTTACGGACTTATGGGCTTTTTCTTTGGAATGATGGGCTGGGGTCTTAGTTTAATGGGATATCAAAACATACTTTCTATTGGACTTGGGGTTTTATTATTGCTAACAGCTTTTTTCACTTTATCAATGGAAAGGAAAATATTTCAACAATCTTTCTTAAGAAAACACTTCCAGAATATCACAGGAAGGCTAAGTAAGCTGTTGTCGATTCGTAACAAAAATTCTGCCTATCGAATTGGTTTACTAAATGGTTTTTTGCCCTGCGGATTGGTTTACGTGGCACTCGCTGGTTCTTTCACTACTGGCGATTATTGGTCTGGAGCATTGTACATGATTGCTTTTGGTTTGGGGACAGTTCCTTTGATGTTTAGTGTGATGGTTTTCGGAAAATGGCTGAGGCCTTTCTTTGTTAGTTTTCAAAAATTGATTCCTTTTGGTTTGGCTGTGTTTGGTGTGTATTTGATTTATCGGGGTATGATGTTGGAGATTCCGGAGGAGCTTGGTTTTATGCAAGTTGGGAGCTGGCGTGGGGTTTGTTTTTGATGAGATATAATTTCTATTATTTAGAATAGAGATTTTGTACAAGCCCCAAGTGTCCTGCTTTAGGATTTAAACCAAAACCTAAAGTACTGGTGTCTTGAATCAGTAGTACATGTCGATTTGAACAAGATACACTAGCATGATTATATGCATCCGAAAAGGTTTTTTGTGTCCTCACTTTTGAGTGTCTTAAAAATCTATCATAACCAATTTCTTCATTACGATTTATTCATAGTTCTCAAAAATAAGTCATTTTTATGGCTAGTTAATTATTTCAATGAACGTTTCAATGCTCAACGCAAAAAGATATGTATAGACGGTAGGCTGGCCAGGCGGGGGACGAGACACCAGCTTTTTTTTAAAAGAACATTTGGGCTGACCGCCAGACAGACTCCATACTAATTCTCTGTTCATAACAGAGAATTATATATGGTATAGTATTTGACTTATTTCTAATAACTGATGCATTTCTAGCTAACAGTTCTTTTCGCTAAACTATTAACTAAATTTTATTTATTTCGAAAATAAACGTTCAATGTGATGACACATCGAACTATTTTTTAGTTAAAAAATATCGTAATGAAATCGTTAAGCCTAGCCCTTCTATTTAATCTTACTATTATCAGTGTTCTTTCTTCTCAATGCATTTTACCTTCTGGTAGTTATAGCTGGGGATTGTCAGAATTAAACAGTCATATAACTTCCAATTGTGGCGGAGACCTATCAGCCGGTCTAATTATTCCTACCGATGCAGTAATAACTATTCAGAATAACGATGCCTGGGATCTAACGGTATATGGATCAGTTCCATTTACCATTCTAGGTAATGGTAGTTTAGAGTTTAATGGAACGGATGAGTTAACTCTGTCTCTTGGATCTTCATTAGTAATCGAAAATAGTTCTAACACAATAGCTCTAAAAGAGAGCGGTGTAGGGACGAATATTCGAATTTCCATAGGAGCTACTACCTTTACAGGGGATCAATTCGCAGTCATTATTGCGTCTGGTGGCGCCAACCAAGACGGTCTTTTACCTATTGAATTGCTATCTTTTTCAAGTACAGTAAATCAACAATTTCAAGTAGAATTAAACTGGGAAACGCTCACAGAGAGTAATAATAGCCATTTTGACATTGAATATAGTAGTGACGGATTTAATTTTGAAAACATTGGTACAGTCGCAGGAGCGGGCAATAGTATTCATTATCGAACTTATGATTTTTTGCATACTTCTCCGAATAAGGGTATAAATTATTATAGATTGAAGCAGGTAGATTATGATGGTAATTTTGAATATGTGGAAACAATTGTTCAAGAAATTTCTACCTCTGTTTTTTTTGAGTTAAAGTACCAAACTTATTCAGCCTTAAGTTTTGACATTAAACAATCCGCTAAACTTGAGATCTTTAATCTGGCTGGCAAAACAGTTGCTACTTTTTCTCTTAGAGCTGGGGAACACGTTATAAATTTATCCGAATTACAAAGCGGACAATATATTATTCGGATTCATAAAAAAGGAGCGCAAAAAATAATCCGTATCGTTCGTTAGGGATAAATATTCAATCAAGGCGGGTTCACTCAATCGTTTAAATGCAATATTAAATATGAAGGTGTTTAAAGTTAATCGTGCGCAACGACCTGACTCGGAATACCTCCATATTTCACCATCCCGTTTTAGAAAGATGCTTTAGATTTTTTG